>NJEA01000031.1 GCA_002254545.1 Candidatus Aenigmarchaeota archaeon ex4484_224 | reverse complement strand
CATACGAATTGAAAAAAATGATAGCCCATCTCTCGACTGAGAAAGCAAGGGGTCCCGGGGTCAAATCCCGGCCGGGGCATTTTAAGAAACTAATTCAATCTCTTTCCTAATTTCTTCAATCTCTTCTCTCAAATCTTTAACCAAAAATATATCTCCCCTTTCATCTCTTATGGCAATTCCAATTGTATCAATAGCTTCAATAATTTTTTTATTTGGAAATAACTTTTTGGTAGCATATATTCCAGCTATACAAGCTAAAGGAATTATACAATCAACTTCTTTTATTTCTTCTTCACTGACTTCCCTTTTAATTAAATCAATATCACAAAGTAATGGAATTAATTTTTTGATTTTAACTTCAAATCCATTTTCTTCTAATCTTTTGGCCAATTCATTCAAATAACTTTCTCCACCAGTTTCACAAAATCTTGCACATCCATTACAAGCTAATATTGCAATTTTTTTAAAACCGTTTTCTTCAAGAATTCCTTTAATAACACCAAATGGCTTTCTTTCGGTTAAAATCATTAATTAATTTTATCTTTTCGAACTTTAAATTTAATTTTGTGAGCTATTTAGTTTTAGTAAGGCATGGAGAATCTTTTTGGAACAAAGAAGGATATAATTGCTTTACTGGTTGGAATGATGTTGGAAATTTGCCCTCTGGAATTAAAAAAATGATTAAAGCAGGAAAAATTTTAGAAAATTTTAAATTTGATATTGCTTTTACTTCAGAGCTTTACAGAGGAATAGAAACTACTATGTTGATTTTGGAGCATAATAAAGTTTCTGGCACTCCAATAATAATTCATAAAAAAGATAAAATTGCAAAATGGGCAAAATTTTATCATAAAGATTTTGGAAAGTTCGTTCCAGTAATTAAAGCTTGGCAATTAAATGAAAGATATTATGGAAAATTGCAAGGAATGAATAAAGATAAAGCAAGGAAAAAGTTTGGAAAAGATATTGTTTTTAAATGGAGAAGGAGTTTTGAAATAAATCCTCCAGGAGGAGAATCTTTAAAAGATACTTACAAAAGAGTTATTCCTTATTTTAAAAGGAAAATTTTGCCAGAACTTAAAAAAGGAAAAAATGTTTTGATAGGGGCTCATGGGAATAGCTTAAGAGCTTTAGTAATGTATTTAGATAAAATCCCTCCAGAAAAAATCCCATTTGTAGAAATTAAAAAAGGAATCCCTCTTTTTTACAAGTATGAGAAAGGAAAAATAGTTAAAATTGGGTATATCTTTTCTAAATCAAAACTTCCAAAGTGATTTATTTTTATTGGTTTAAAAAATAATTGTGTTAGAGTTAATATTTGGTTTAATAATACTTGGAATAGCAATTTACTTCCTAATTAAAATAATCAAGAATATAGTTACAGCAATTCTTTTAATAGCTATCATCTTTCTTTTTTCATATTCATTTCTTCATATACAACCCCAAGTTCCAAATTTAACAGGATTAATTCCTTATCCATTTTCATCTTTCATAAACTTTTTACTCTCTTCTTTTAAATCAAAAATCTTAAGTTTATCTATAATGAGCATAGATAGAGATTCTTCTGGTAGACTTTTAGTTGTTGCAAAAAATGAAGGAATTTTACCTCTTAAAAATTGCTATGCAAAAATAAACAACAAAACAGCTGAAATCTTAAATTCTAATGAATTTTCTCCCAAAGAAACTAAAATTTTACAGATTGATTGGAAAAATGATTTTAAAATAATTGAAATAATTTGTGATAAAGCAAAAGCTATTTATGAAAAGTAATTTTTTATACAATTTTAAAAATTAATTAAGGTAGAATTATGAAAAAATGGTTTTTGTTTGGACTATTTTTAATAATTTTTTCATCAATTTCTTTAGCTTTGACAATTTCCCCAACTTCAACAGATTCTGGTTTATTAAATCAAACAATTAATATTACGATTGATCCAGTCAAGGGAAATGCAACAGAAGTTAAAATTAGTTTGCCAGAAGGTTTAACTTTTGTTGAATGGACTAACAATACAAATCAAACAAATACACAATTTACATATTCATCATCCACTTTAATTTGGAAAAATTTAACAATTTATGGATTTCTAAATTCTTCTGGTTGGTTTTCTTTTAATGTTAATATTTCTAAAAATATTTCAAATAGAAATCTTTCTTTGTTTATGGTACTATTTGGTCATCTCCAAAAGAAGAATTTTATGTAAAACCTACTTACTTTAACTTTTCAGTATTTAATAAATCAATAAATTCAACAATTTCGATTAATTCTTCTTTATCTTATAATATTAAAGTTTATATCAAAAATGCCACAGAAAGATCAAATGTTAAAACATACAATCAACCTTTTGGAAATTGTTTAATTTATTATGATAATGCATATAGATTAAATTTATTTTTAGTAAATAATTCAAACTATAACAGCTATCCATATGTACAATTATCAACTTCAACACCAACTTCTGAAATAACAATTTTCCCAAATTATAAATGTCCTCCTGGAAGATATATAGGTCAGATAGAATTTGCAAATCAAACAGAAAATCTTTATATTAATTTTACAGTAGATATACCAATTTCCTTCGAAAATTCTATCTCAGAAAATCTTCTTAATGGAAGTGTAGAAGCAAAACTTGAAGCTAATTCTACAACTCCCCAAATCTTTTTCATTAATTCTTCTTTATTCGAAAATTCCACTTATTTTACAATTTCTTCCAATACATCACTTTATATTTCGGTTTCAAATTCATTAATGCTTGATAATCTAGAATCTAATAAAATAATATTTCCATCTTCAGGAGAATTTGCAAAAATCAAAATCTACAAAAACTTTTCCTTCGGATTCAAAATCTCAAGTGATTGAAATTAAAAATAATAGAAACTCCTCAACAAATGTAACAACTTCTATAAAATTATGGAAAGAATATGAATTTTCATCAGATCAACCAAAGTCTTTTGAATTACTTTTATCACCATCCGTAAAATCAATTTTAGCTATTCTTGAATGGAACAATTCAAATGTATCTTTTAGTTTAAAATTATTCAATCCATCTGGATCTCTCATTTCTTCCTCATCTCCAATTAGAGATTTTTATATTCCAAGAGATTCATCGGGTGGTATTTATTTTTCATCTATTTTATTTAAGCAAGAAAATGGGGCTTTTTACATTTTACCAATTAAATTTAATGTTACAGCAAGTTCAGTTTTTATAAATGAAAAATTCTCTAAAACAAGCGTTTATAAAGAAGATGATATTGGATTTAATCGAACAATATTATTTAGCATTTCAATTTTAAATAATGGATTATCTTCAGTTAATATTTCAATTGAAAAAGAAATGGGATTTTTAAATTGTTCTTCTGATGTTTCAAGTTTCTTAAGATACAATGTTTCTTATTATCCTAATGAATTGTCATCAAATACATCAGATAATATAAACATTTCAATTTCAATCTATACAAATGAAACCAAAGACAAACAATGTTTATATTCAGGAATAATTCCAATTAATTTAACTGAGCAAAATGGAATTTCAAGAATTTTCAATTTATCCATTCAATACAATTTGACAAATCTTCTTTCAATTTCCTCAATTTTATTGAATAATACAATTATATCTCCTCCTAAAAACATTTCAATAAGTTTTGTACCTAAGTATTTGGGAAATGAACTCTACGATGGAAATGAAACTACAGCTAATATTTCTTTAAAATTAGTTCATTTGAACGAAACTTCTTATACTTTAATTCCACAAATTTTTTATTCTTCAGTACTTTTTGATCCAGCAAGAAGCAATTATACTTACATTTTTTCAATTTCCAATTCTTTAGGAGGAATTTATGACTTATACATCTACTTTAATCACACCAATACTTTAAAAGGAATTGTATACCAAGGTTCATCTGTTTATCATAATTTTAAGATTAACAAAGAAGCACTAAAAGCAAACTTAATATCACCATCTTCTTTATCTCTTTATCCTTCAAATACTTCATACATTAAGATCGAAGTTTGGAACTATGGTTTACTTAAATCTAATTCTTCCTTAGATAAAATGAAAATTCAAGAAGATTGTGCTTATTATTCAATTTCTTTTAATAGTAGCAATTGTACCTATTCTCCTTCTTCACCTTCTTCAGAAATTGGTTTGGAAATTAATCCAAATTCTATGTGCGAAGTAGTTTGGAAAATTAAGGCTTCGGATAAAGGAGATAGCAAATATTGTGATACAAAAATTTCTTTTGAAGGACTTTGGTTTAATTCTCAACCATTTACAATTAAAATTAAAGTAATTAACACAACAACTCCAACTACTCCACCATCAACCACAACACAACAAAACCAAACAATTACCATTTCTAACATAATAAGAAATATAACTTGGTATCAAGTACCTTCTTTAATAGTTTTAGAACAAAATTCAACTAACACAACTTTTGTTACAGTTAAAAATGAAGGAAATGTACAAGAAGAATTAATATTTTCAATTAAAAACCTTCCAATAAATTTGTACAAAATACTTAACTTAAAATTAACAGTAAATCCAAATCAAATAGTTTCATTTTATGTTACATTTAATGGAAGTGGAGAAATTGGAGAGTATAGCGGGGAGTTTGAAATTTCTACCAATGATTCATCAATTAAATTAACAAAATCATTTAAATTAAAAATAATTCCTGGCTATCAAACCAAGATTTATGTTAATAAAACGTTTAATGAATTTTTAGAAAGATTTGTAGAATTAGAAAATAAAACAAATGAGTTAAAATCAAAAGGATATAAAACGGAAATAGTAGAACAAAAACTTTCATTAGTATTAGAAAAATTAAATCAACTTAAGGCTTATATAGAAAATAATGATTATTACCATGGATATCTTTTGCTTGATGATATAAACGAAATGTTAAACGATATAAATTCAACATTTTCTAAATTACCAAAAGAAGAAGTAAAAATTGATTGGTTTTTAATAATTGGAGTAGGTTTAACAGTTTTCGGTATAGGATTTTTGGTATATCTATTTTGGCCAACAGAAAGTTATTTTGATCACAAGAAAAAGAAATTTGTTTGGAAACCAGAAAAAAGAAAGGAAGATTGGTTCAAAAAAATTAAAGAAGAAATTAAAAAATTAAAACCTAAACAAACCTCTTAAGCATTTCTATTTGTTTTTCAATTCTTTCAACTTCTTTCCTTAATTCATCTTTTTCAACTTCATCTTCACTTAAATTGATTCTATTTATTAACTCAATTTTTTTAGCTTCCAACTTTTCAATTTCTTCTTGGATATCCATTTCACTCACCTTTTATTAACTCATAAATTGAAAATAAAACGTTTGCTTTAAATTCGTTAGCTAAAGAGGAAATTTCTTCATAGCTATTTGAAGTATAAATTATTCTAATAATTCTTTTTACGTTCTCAACAATTTCAACTTCTTTTTTATAAGATAAAGTTTGAATTTTTGGTTTAATTAACCCAAGCAATTCATCCAAAAGTTCAATTAAAATTATTTTATAAAATTCAAAAAATTCGTTTTTCTTTTTTTCAATAATTTTTTTCAAATCTCTAACTATTTCAACTAAATCGCTTTCTCTATGAGAAAGCAAAATATTATCTCCATAATCTACTAAAATTTCTTTTGTTTCAAGCAAGTGATATATTGTTTGAGCTAAGGACAAAGGTTTAATTTTAGTTAGATTAATCATACTTTCTAATTTAAATTTATCTTTTTCTTAAAAATATTCATTGTTAAGATGGTGATAGAAATGGAAATAAGAAGTCCAATAATTTCAACTTTAGGACATGTAGATCATGGAAAAACAACTTTAATTGACAAAATTAGAGGAACTTCTGTAGCTAAATCAGAACCTGGTTCTATAACTCAGCATGTAGGAGCAAGTTTTATTCCACTTAAAACAATTGAGAAAATTTGTGGAGATTTGTTAGAAAAATTTAAAATAAAATTGGAAGTTCCAGGATTGCTTTTTATAGATACTCCTGGTCATAGAGCGTTTACTTCTTTAAGAAAAAGAGGAGGAAGTATAGCAGATTTGGCAATTTTAGTTATAGATATTAATGAGGGATTTCAAGAACAAACAGATGAAAGCTTATTCATTTTAAAAGAATTCAAAGTTCCATTTGTTGTTGCAGCTACAAAAATTGATAAAATTTATGGATGGAAAGATCAAAAAACAAATTCATTTTTAGAATCAATTTCTAAGCAAAATGAATTTGTTAAAGAAGAATTGGATAAAAAAATATACTTTTTAATTTCCCAACTTATGGAAAGAGGTTTTAATGCTGAAAGAATAGATAGAGTAAAAGATTTTACAAAAGAAATTGTTATTGTTCCAGTTTCAGGAATAACAGGAGAAGGTATAGCGGAACTTTTGCTCATTCTTTCTGGTTTAGCTCAAAAATTTTTAAAAGATAAACTTAAACTTTCAAACACAGCAAAGGGAATTGTTTTAGAAGTGAAAGAAACAAAAGGTTTAGGAAGAACGATCGATATAATTTTGTATGATGGGAAGGTTAAGAGAGGAGATTATTTGGTAATTGGAGGAAAAGATCCAATTGTTACCAAGGTAAGAGCTTTGTTAGTCCCTAGGCCATTACAAGAGCTTAGAGTAGAAAAAAAGTTTATGAATATAGAAGAAATTAATGCGGCTGCTGGAGTCAAAATTTTTGCTCCAAATTTGGAGAATGTAATTGCTGGATTACCATTAATTGCTGTTTCTGATGAAAAAGAAATTGAAAAAGCAAAGGAATTGTTAAAAAAAGAAATTGAGGAAGTAGAATTTTCAAGTGAGAGAGAAGGAGTAATAATAAGAGCTGATACTCTTGGAAGTTTAGAAGCTTTAATTAAGCTTTTGAAAGAGGAAAATATCCCAATAAGAAAAGCTGAAGTTGGTTCTCCAAAAAAGGAAGATGTAATAGAAGCAAAAAATTTGGAAGATAGGTATAAAAGAGTTGTTTTTGCTTTTAATGTTAAAGTAAGTGAAGAAATTAAAGAATTAGCTAAAAGCTTCGGTGTTAAAATAATTGAAGGAAATATAATCTATAGACTTTTAGAAGAGTATAAAGAATGGTTTGAAAAAGAAAGGAGAAAAGAAATTGAAGAAAAATTAGCTAGCATAAATAGACCAGTTAGATTATATGTTTTGCCAGGTTTTGTTTTTAGACATAACAATCCAGCAATAGTTGGAGTTGAGGTAATTGCTGGGTATTTAACAAAGGGAACTAGATTAAAAAGAGAGAAGGATGGAAAGAATGTTGGTAAGATAAAGGAAA
>NJEA01000030.1 GCA_002254545.1 Candidatus Aenigmarchaeota archaeon ex4484_224 | reverse complement strand
ATTCTAACTTATTTTTATTAGTAAACTTAAGTGTAAATAACAATGACCTTTTAATCTGCTTTTTCATCAACAATCTCCTTTATTATCTTTTAGCTAAGTATATTTTTATATAAATTTCTATAATTTCAATGACCAATTACTAACTCTACAAAACATAACTTTAACTTTACTTTCAGAACAAGAGAAAACATTGCTTTAATTAACATTACACAACCTTTACTGCACAAAACAATACTTATCCTCTACACTACAAAACATCTTCTAACTTTACCTTAACTAAACTATAGTTAACTACATCTAACCTAACCATTACTAATCTTTACTTAACAGTTCCAAAACATTAATATGCAAAACAGCTCCAAAACAAGACCCAACTACACGAAACAAAACCATTACTAAACATCAGGTTACTTAACCTAACTTCAACAATACAAGTCTATGCATAACATAACCTTCAACATTACCAATCTTAACATGACCATGACGATACAAAACAATACTTTTCCCCTGCAAAACTCTTCGTTTCATTACTTAACAAAACCAAAACTCCACAACACATCTCTCCACTTCTCCATAACAGCACTTATTCCACCACATAACATTCCTAAACCACAACCTAACTATACCTTACCGTACAATACCTTTGCTTCACTAAACAATAGTTCCCAAAACAAAACCCTTCCATTACTTCTCATTTGCCTTTTTTACCTTTATCTTCTTTTTCTTTACTTCATTATTATTTTCATTCTTTCCATTTTCACTCTTACTCTCAACTTCTTCCTTTTCTCTACCAAATCCAGCACTCCTAAATTGACTTATTCCAGAATAAAACCCATACTCCAACATTTTCTTCAATTTCTTCAAATCTATTTCCTTATTCTTAATCAATACAATTCTAATTTCATCTGTTATAACAGGATTATCTTCTGAAGCTTCTATTCTTTCAGATGACACCAAAGAAGTTCTTTCTCCCTTTGGTGTCATTGCTCTTATTGGGCGAATATACTCATCTTTATGCTTCTTAAGAATATTTCCATTTCTATACAAATAAATCTTGTTAGGAAATATAAAAACATATCTGTCAATCTTTGCTCTTGGATTTGGTAAATTGATTTGCTCCTTTAAAGCCTGAGCAGCAGCCTTGAGAAATCCCTTAACCATAAAATTTGGTAAATAAATTCCTTTATTATCTTTTCTGAAATAAGTTATTTGTGTTATCTCATTATTCTTTTCTTCTTCAGAAGATTTCGATACCTTATAGTCTTCTTTAGTATAAGCTTCAGTCGATAATCCTTCTGTTTCTTCTTCTAATTTCTTCGCATCTTTTAAAGCTTTCTTTCCAATTGTTTTGAAGAAATCCCTTTTCAATAACTCTGGACTTGGAGCTGTTCCTAATATGTCAGAAATAAAACTTAACTTTACTACTAATTCTAATGTCTCTATCATATCATCACCTCCTTTCTACTTTATTTCACAAAGATAATATACTTAGTTCTTCATAACTCCTAACAAATCTTGCAAATCTTCCATCTCTTCTCTTGTAAGCTGAAGTACCATCTTCCAAATCCTTTCCAACCTACTTGGATCTGTGTTCAAATATTCAACCAAATTCTTCTCAATCTTCTCTACATTTTCGGAATGATTACTGTTTTCACTAAATAATAAAACAAAAATAACACCCAATCTATGACCCTTTGTAATCTGAGCTAAAATCACCAAATAAGCAAAACAACTAATTACTCTAATCTTCTTCTCTAAAGGCAAAACATCAAAATCGTACCACCCTGCCAACAATTCTGCTAACTCAATATCCGAGATACCTACCGCCTCGAAAAAACTTCCTGTGCCATGCTTAAACTCCATAAGTTTCATTTCTTTCATCTTACACCTCCTTACCTTTTTACTCTATTAACTCAAATCCTTCTTTCATCAAAGCTTTCTTATAATCTGATATGCTTGCTTCTTCTACTTCTGAAGAATAATAAGCTACTATACGAATGTAAGCTACTATTTCATCTTTTGTAATAGAAATGTAATAATCCTTTACTTCTTCACAAGCCCAATCTTTTGTGAGAAAAATAGGAGTTCCTTTTGGACAATAAAGCAACTCTCCTTCTATCTCTTTCCTTAAATAATCTTCCCCATATTTGCCTTCTTTTAAGATTGATAATTGAATAACAGTTCTCTTTTTCATTTCTATACTCCTCTCTTTTTCTTATTATTATACCATACTTTTCATTTTCTTCAATATCTTTTCATATAAAATTATCATAAATTTTTCTTTTTATTATCATCTTTTGAAGTTTGGTAATTTATATACTATATTTCATATTTTGCGGAATAAAATATGAAATATTAAAAAGAATTTAGAGTAGTTATTGAAAGAAAAAGAAAGAGATTAGTAATTTCTGAATATTGTTTTCTGGAATATTTAAGATTTAGAGTAGTTATTAGTGAAGGATAGGAGATAATACTATGAGAAGTATTAATGGACTATTTTATGTATATGTATGAAATATTAGAAAGGATTTAAGGTAGTTATTAGAGATAAAAGGAGTAGTTATTGAGAGAAAGAGAGTAAGTGAAGGAAATTAGTAGATCATTTTATGTATATATATATGGAAAATGGAAGATTAAAAAGAATTTAGAGCAGTTATTAGAGATGAAAGTTAAAGTAAGTTTTTCTAATTTATTTAGTAGGATTTCTTTTTACTTACTATTTTTAGAGCATAAGTTCTTTTTAATTTTCTATTTTGATTTTCATTTTATTTTGTTTGTTTTTTATTTTTTGTTTAAATTTAAGAGACTTTTCTTTTTAGTTCATTCGAAATTTTAAGGGTAAAATTTCCCATTAATTTATTTTTTGATTTTTGATTGAGATGATACTATTGGAGTAGTAATTTTTGGAATTTTTGCTATCGTAATGGTAGGATTATAAGGAAGATAGTAGGTTAGTAATTTTGCTTGCAAGGTAATCGTAGTCTTTGTTGTGATATGCAATAAGGGTAGTGATTTTATTATAGAGCTTTTTGGTTTCATTTGTTTGGCAGTATTTTTTAAATATTTTAGCTAATTTTTTAGGTAGTCCAAAGGAATAGTGAAGTTTTGCATATTTCCAGATTTTATTGTATATCAAGTAATCAAATGCATCAAAGTTCTTATGGTAAGCATAGTATATAAGAATTTCTGTATATATTTCATCTATGTTGCATTCAAAGAATTCTTCCAATAGCTTTTTGATTTGCTCTTTGCATTCTTTGCTGATTTTCATTTTCTTCATTGTCTTTTTGATTTCTCTTACTATTTCTGAAAATTCTACTCTAAATTCAGTAAACATAATCTTTAGTCTTAATACAAGAGCATTTATATAAGTTATCTTATCACCAAGTTCGACTTCAATTTCTTTTCCAAGTATTGTTGGTTCATATTCTTCCAAGTAAGCTTTTTCTATTAGAATTTTTTGAAGTTCTGTTTCAATACTAATTTGAATTTCCTTCGAAAACTTTTTCCATTCAAAAAAGAATTCATGCAATTTAGAAATTTTTTTATTATCATTAATTATTGAAAAATGTCTTCCATAAATGAAAGGAATATAGATGTATGTGTAATAATATCTTAAGGGAAGAAATTCTTTAGGAGAACTTTTGGGAACTTTGATAGGAGAAGAAACTACGCATTGAAATTTTAATTTATTACCTCTTCCAAATAAGATACATGTTCCCGTAATTTTATCAAGATCGCATTGCTTTGTTTCAATAATCTCTTTTTCCATCATTATTGTATTCTTTTTCTTATTATTATATCAAAGAAGTATTATTTGTCAAGTTTATTTGCTAATAATTTTTGACTTGTTCTTTGCATTTCTGCAATTTTCATTATTGATCTTTTGCTATTAATGCTGATAATATTCCTATGAATACTGCAATGAGCATTGTAAATGTAGGTTTGCTTTTTAGTATTGCAATTGTTAGCAGAGAGATGGAATATGCATAAAGGATTAATAAGAATGTTTTCATTTATTTTTATTTTATCATGGAAATTTAAAATTTCAACTTTTTTGATATTGACAAAATAATAAAAGTATGATATAATAATAAAAGTTTGAATAAAGGAGCAATAAAATGGCAATACAAAGCATTCTCATAGGAGAAAATGATAGATGGAAAATTCGCAAATCCTTACAAGACGAATCCTATGCCCTTACCTATGCTCTGGGAAGAATTACAATCTATCTCATGAATGAAGCTGAAAAGGAATACTTTGTCCAACAATTAAAACAAGCAAAGGAAAGCTGGGATAAGTATAAGCAAATGGATTGTTGGATTTCAAATCAATATGTTCAGGTTCTTCTTTTAAGGGAAGATTTGGATTTCCTTATTAATGTTTTAACTCAAAAAGCAGAAGAAACAATAATTCAATAGTTTATAATGAATTAAGTTGGAGAAGTTGAAATGGGGTGTGAGTATAAGTTAATATGTTATGATTGCAAAGTATCAGTTTATTTAGGTAAGATATACTTAGGGCTTGAAAAATATGATGCATTGAAAGTGTGGCTTTTTTTGCTTAAGCATAATGGACATCGATTAGGTTTATTGGGAAGTGATGGTGAATTTCAAGATTTTTATTTATATGGATTTCCAGAAGATAAAGAAGTATTGAAAGAAGTGGAAGAAAATATTGAAGAAGATATTCCAGATTGGGAAATATATTGGAAAGTAAGCAATGCTAAAAGGGCAGATGATGAATTATTAGCAATGGAGAATAGGAAAGTTGGAAAGTTATTTACTTTGACTTTTGAAGAGTTGAGAAAAGTTAAAAATGTAAATTCTTTAAAGGAAGTGATGAGAAAATTCTTTACAAAAAAGGAATTTGAAGAAATTAGTGAAGGAGAATGGGAAGGATTATGGTTGAAAGTGAAAAAGTGGATTAAAGATGTAGGAAAGAAGTACAATTTGGGAGAAGATAATAGTAAAGAAAAAATGAACTATTGTAATGAGAGAGAATGTCCTTTTTGGAAAAATGGAAAGTGTTTGTATAATAATGGTTGCTTAATTGTTGATGTTAATAAGTTTAGATTTGATAGTGTTAAAAGAAACTTTTTGAAATTAAAAGAGAATGATAAAATTTAATATTTTAAACAATAGGAGAAAATGAATGGAAATACTACCTTATTTACAAAGCGTTATTACAATCTTATCAATCATAACAGGAAGCTTTGCAATAGCTCAAATAAGATTACTTCTTAAAAGAAAAACAGCAAAGGATATAAGCCTTATCTATCAAAGTGCAGTTTGGTTAAATGCAACATTTTGTTTTATTGTATTTACTTTGATTGGAATGAAAATTGGTTTTGATAAAATATATGGAAATATCTTTTGTTCTCTGGAATGCTTTATTTTGGTAGGAACTATAGTATTTTTGATTTGTTATTATAGATGGAAAGAAAAAAGAGAAAGGAGGTCTAAAAATGATACAACAGCAACAAATAGCTCAAATCAAAACTTTACCATTTGATCATA
>NJEA01000029.1 GCA_002254545.1 Candidatus Aenigmarchaeota archaeon ex4484_224 | reverse complement strand
TTTAATTTTTTTTGATGCAAATTTATTGTATTTTGATCTAAAGCAACTATTATATCAATTTCACCTTCTTCGTGAGAAAAAACCTTTTCATCAGAAATTTTTAAAACATTATAATTATGACCTCCTTTAATCAAGGATTGATAATCTCTATAATTAAAAACAAAATATCCAATTTTTGTAAAAAATTTTCCTAAACTCCAAGAAATTCTTGCAATTCCTTGGCCAGCTTGTCCTCCAATCAAAACTTTTAATTCCATGATTATGATAATTTGTTTTTCTTCAACTTAAAATTATCAATGCTTTTTCCCCTCTTTTATACCATTCTCTTAATTGATTTTCTGTATAAAGCTCATATTCATTAGCTAAATATCTTGAATGACCAACTAACCTATCTACAATTGGTCCTGGCAAACCAGCAGAAATCAATTGAGTTTTGAAAAATTTTCTTAGGCTGTGTGGATGTAAAGTATATCTTTTTCCCTCTTTTTTTGCAATGAGCTTAAAAACTTTGTTTAGCATATATTGGAGATTTTGATAGCTTAATTTATTTCCGGTTTTTGTAACAAAAACAAAGCTTTCCTCACTAATTTTTTCTTTCTTCCTTCTTTCATTCAAATATTCTTCCAAAAATTTTCTTGCTTCACTTGAGATAAAAGTAATTCTAGCCTTTCTTTCTTTTGCTGTTAAACTTCTAACATAAACTTTTGCAGGATTTTCATTCAAGTTTATATCCTTAATTTTCAAGTTTATTAGTTCGCTAGCTCTTAAACCAGAGCTTGCTAAAAAAGTAATAATTGCTTTTGTTCTTAATGAAGAATTTTCTAAAATTTTTCTTAAATCTTCTTTTGAAGGTAAAATATCTTCATGAACAGTATAAACTTTCATGGCAATTTTTTTCTTTACTTCTATCCCATTAGAAGAAAACAATTTCTTTAAAGCAGAAACCCAAGATCTAATAGTCTTTGGTGCAAGCTCTAAGCTAGCTAATTTTAAAGCAAATTCCTTATAAATTTCGTTTGCTTTTGCTTGATCTTTTTTTAATTCTTCTACAAATTTATCTAAATCTTCGATTCCAAAAATCTCTACAAATTTTTTAATTCCTTTAAGATATGTGAGTTCTGTGTTTTTACTCCTTGTTAAAAGCCTTGTTTCTGCAAGTAAATTTTTTACTGAGTCAAATTCTTCAAGTTTTTTCATCGAACTAATTTTATCTCTTAGTTAATTTAATTTTATCTCTTACTTAGAGCTTCAAAAGAGGTATTCAAAAATTTAAAGAAAGGTAGGAAAAAATTGATTAAAGGATTTATACATAAAACTTCAAAATTAATATTGGCCGGTGTTTTTCGGCCCTCCCATGGGAGCTTTTTTTGTTTTTTAAAACCAAATTCCTTCAAGCAAAGACTTTATTTTATCAAAAGTTTCTTTACTTTGAGATAAAATAAAATCTTCACTCTTTGTGGGAATTTCTTTTATTTTATACCTTCTTTCTAAGAAAATTTTTGCCAAAATTTTTGATCCTTCTCTTAACACATTTTCATTATAACCCCCTTCTAAAACAAAGCCGATTGGAATTTTTCTTTCTTCTTGAATATTTTTCAAAAATTTAAAAACTAGTTCAAAAGAGTTAATTGTTAAATTTAGCATTGTTAGAAATTCACTTCTATGAGAATCAAATCCTAAAGAGACCAAAATAAATTTAGGCTTGTATTTTTCAACAATTGGATTTATTATCTCTTCAAAAGCTTTTCTATAGACATCATCTCCACTTCTTATTGGTAAAGGAATGTTCAAATTATACCCCTTTCCTTCAAATTCTCCAATTTCGTTTACAAAACCTGTATTTGGATATATGGTAGAAGGGTCTTGATGTAAGCTTATATAAAAAACTTTATTTGTTTTATAAAAAATTTCTTGAGTTCCATTTCCATGATGGGCATCTATATCTAAAATTAAAATTCTATTAAATTTCTTTTCTATCAAATAACTTGCGCCAATTGCAACATTATCGAAAATGCAAAATCCTTGAGTTGGAGCATTTAAAGCATTTCCATAAATTCCAGCATGATGGCCAGGAGGTCTTACTATAGCAAAGAATGAATTAATTTTTTTCTTTAAGGCTAAATCAATTCCTTGAATGATTGAGCCAATAGCATATAAACTAGCTTCACAAGTAAATTCATTTATATAAGTATCAGGATCTAGATATACTTCCTTTCCAAATTCTTTTGCTTTTTTGCACAATTCAAAAACTTTATCAATATATTCTTTTGCATGAACATTTTCCAAAATTCTTTTATTAGCTTTTTTAGGTTTAATAATTTCTAATTCCTCTATTTTCATAAGTTCGGAAATTATTGCTTTAACTCTTTTTGGACTTTCAGGATGAGCTTCAGCTTTATGTTTTTCAAAAATTTCATGGTAGAAAGCAACAAACTTCATATTAATTAATTTCTTTACTTAAAATTAGAGAATTTATGAAAGAAGGAGAATTAATTGAAAAGTTTATTGCAAAAGATGGAAGAGAATATACTTTTAGATATGTTTCGAAAAAGGATGCTAAAAAACTTTTAAGTTTTATCAATTCCTTAGTTGAAGAAAAAGCATTGATTTTAAAAGATAGAAATGCAACTTTAAAAGACGAGAGAGAATGGGTTAAGGATTTGGTTAATGGAATGAAGAAGAAAAAGGCTGTAGGAATTGTTATTGAATTTAGAAATAAAATTGTTGGTCATGGAACTATAAAAAGAAAATCTTTTTCAAGGTCTCACATTGGTGAGCTAGGAATTGCAATTTTAAAAGAATTTAGAGGGATTGGTTTAGGTAGGGAATTAATGAAATTATTGATAGAAAATGCTAAAAAAATTGGATGTGAAATGATTATTTTAACTGTTTTCCATTCTAATAAAATTGCAAAAATTTTGTATAAAAAGTTTGGATTTAAAAAATTTGGAATTTTGAAGAAAGGTTTGAAAAAATATGGAAAATATTATGATGAAATCTTTATGGTAAAGTATTTGAAAAAATAATTATGGCAGAAAAAGTTAAAGTTATAATTTTGGTTGATAATGAAGCTGGACAGGGATTAAAAAATGATTGGGGATTTAGTGCTTATATAGAAAGCAACAAATGGAAAATTTTGTTTGATGCTGACACAAATCCAAAAGTTTTAGAATACAATTGTAAAAAGCTTGGAATCGATTTATCAAAAATTGATTTTGCTGTTCTAAGTCATTGGCATCATGATCATTATGGAGGTTTAACTTATGTTGAAAAAGTTGCTAAAGGAAAAAAGCTTTATGTTCCTATGGAAAAAGTTATGGATTTTGATTTTGAAATTATTCCGATTAAAAAATCAACAAAAATTTTGGAAGATGTTTGGATAATTGGTCCTTTACCTTTTTCAATAGCTTATGAGCAAGCTTTAGCTATTGAAATTAAAGGAAAATTAATAGTTTTTGTTGGTTGTTCTCATCCAGGAGCTGATAGTTTGGCTTATGAAGCAAAAAACTTTGTTAAAAAGGATATACTTTGGGTAGTGGGAGGATATCATTTACCTTCTTATAGAGTTTTAGATAATTTGGCAAAAATTTCTGAATTTATAAGTCCAGCTCATTGTAGTGGGGATGAAGCAAAGAAATATGTTAGAGCAAAATATCCTGAAAAATATTTAGAAGTAAAAACTGGCTCAATTTTTGAGTTTTGAGAGGGAAAATTGAGAAAAATTTAAATTTTTAGAAATTCAAAATTAAGAAGGGTCTTGAAGGGCTATAAAAATAGGATATCTTTAAATGAGCTTGAAAATTCTATTGAAAAAGTTCTTTATATCGACAAAGATACAGTAATAAATGAAAATCCAAGCATTTTAAGAAAGCTTCTTAAAGGAGAGATAGAGCTTAAAGAAGAAAGTCTAGGCTATTATCAAATTTTAGAAATCTATAATGGTAGAAAATTAGAAACTGGTATATACATAAAACTTAAAGAATGAACAGAAAAAACTAAGAAAATTCACAAGATTTGTTTATCTAAATTACTCTTCAAAGTTAATGTAACAAATAAATCGATTTATATCTTTATAAAAATAGTAGGTAAATTATTGAAAATGAAAGATATTATTTATGAAGAAGAATGGTAAAAAAATTTGTTTAAGTTTGCAATTTTTAAGATCCGGAAATTCAAGAATTTTGGAAATTTTAGTTCCAAAATTTGCTTATGATTTTATTAAAAGCATTTTTTGGCTTAACCTTCTCTTTTCTTTTGCCCAAATAATTTCTTCAATTCTCAACTACTTTATCGGAAAATTGTTTGATAGAATTGATATAAGGAAAGCTTTGGCTTTTGATTCAATTTTTGACTCAATAATTTTAACTTTCTTTCCTTATGCAAAATCAAAAATTCAAATTTCATCTTTAGTAATAGCTAGAAGATTTTTCTCTCCACTAAAAATTGGTTTAAAAACAATTTACACAAAACTTGGGCATTCTTCTTCTAAAGATTTAACTTATTTTTCTTATGCAAGATCTTTAGGAAGAACTATAGCATCTTTTTCAATTTTTCTTTTCCTTTTTCTAATTCCATATAAAATGCTTTTTTACATTTCAGCTTTAATTTTAATTTTTTCTCTATTTTTAATTGCTAAGCTTCCAAATGTCAATTTAGAAATTAAAAAATCAAAAGTTAAACTAAAAACAAAAAAGATTTTGAAAACAAAATGGAAATATATAGCAATTTCTTCTTTGCAAAATTTCCATTATGGTTTGCTCTATTTTCCAGCAATTATAATTTTCATGACAGAAATTCTAAAATTTTCAATTCAATCTGTTTATTTGCTCTATGGATTAGGAACTTTATTTGCTTTGTTTTTCATTAAATTTGAATACAAAGAAAAACATTTACCAACAATTTTATTCTTAATGTCATTTCTAACTTTGTTTTATTTATCTCCTCTTTTTAACAAACAATTTGGAATTTATCTTTTTTCAGTTTCTTGGATTTTAATTTCAATCTTATTCTATCCTTTCTGTGGTTTAATAAATAGTTTGTATATTAAAGGAATTCCAAAATCAAAACAAGGAGAAGGAATAATTAGTTTATTTTCTCTAAACAAAAGAAAATTATGAAGAAAGAATTTTTAGTTTTAATTTTAATTTTTGTTTTTGCTAGTTTATTTCAATTTTCTAAGTTTCAAAGTGTTTCTTATGAGTATAATGTGAGTTCTTGTTTAAAAGAAAATTTTTTAAATCAAAATCTTTCTAAACCAAAAGCATTTTGGATTAATAATGATTTAGTTATAGAACATTTTGTTAGCTATGTTTGTTGTGCAAAAATTTTTCCAAAAGTTAGTTTAAAAGAAAATAAAATTATAATTTTTGAAGAAAATAGAGGAGATGTTTGCAGATGCATTTGCAATTATAAAATTTTGATTAAAATTCATTCTTTACCAAAGAAAAATTATTCGATTGAAATTTATGGTATAAAATACAAGGATATCCATAAACCAAAATTGCTTGAAAATTTTTCTGTTAGTTTAAAAAATGAATTTTGTGGAATATCCACTTTTGGAAAATGTTTTTCTGATAAAGATTGTATAGTAGATGGTTGTAATAGTGAAGTTTGTAGAAGTGTTTTTGAAGATAAAGTTTTTACTGTTTGTCAATGGAAAGAATGTTATAATTGGAAAAAATTTGGAATAGAGTGTAAATGTATAAATGGGAAATGTCAATGGAAATAATATGAAAAAAGATTGTATTTTTTGTAAAATTGTTAATGGAGAGATTGATTCAGCAAAAATTTGGGAAGATAATGAATTTTTGGCAATTTTGGATATAAATCCAAACATGAAGGGAATGACATTACTTATAACAAAAAAGCATTATGATTCTTATGTTTTCGATATGCCAAAAGATGTATATCAAAGATTTTTGCTAGCTGCTAGAAAAGTAGCTAAAATTTTGGAAAAAGGTTTGAATGTTAAAAGAGTTGCTATGGTAATGGAAGGTTTAGGAATAAATCATGCTCATATTAAACTTTACCCTTTACATGGTTTGAAAGAAAAGTTTGAAGAAAAATGGTCAAAAGAAAGAGTATTCTTCAAAGAATATCCAGGATATCTTACAACTCAATTAGGTCCAAGAGTAAATTTAGAGGAGCTTAAAAAATTAGCTAAAGAAATTAGGAAAAAAAGCAGAATTTGATGAAAATTCTTATAGTTTTCCTCAAAAAATATAAGTTTTAAAAATAATGTAATACGTATGTCAGAATTTTATATTTCATATATTCTTCAGAAATATGCTGAGACAATAACAACAAAAGAAATATCAATTGAAGAGCTTTATGAAACTTTAACTGAGATAAAGAAAGAAAAAATTGTATTTATTGGCTATAATAGAAAAGAATTTCTTAATGATTTAAACTTTTTAATAAATATTTTGTCAGAATCTGGTATACTTAGATCGCAAAACAACAAAATTTTCATTCAAAATTTAGAAAGATTTAAGGAATATAATGAATCATTATTGAGAATGATTAAATCTCATGAGTATTTAATAGGTTTAGAAGCTGTAAAAAGAGTAGATGAATATTTTGAAGAGTTAGGAATTTTTTT
>NJEA01000028.1 GCA_002254545.1 Candidatus Aenigmarchaeota archaeon ex4484_224 | reverse complement strand
AGCAATGGAAGTAAAATTAAATCCGAATGCGTCATAAAATTCTTCTAAATCTCTTTTCATTCTTTCAAATTCTTTATCTTTTGATAAATCGCAAGCTGTATAACCACCACATTGAGGATGGTATGCAAATTCTGTTGAGCTTCCTTTTTCCCATGAGTGGTATTTACTCATATATCTTAGATAAAAACCTTTTGAAGAATTTAATCCTATACAAGAAATTAAACCACAAGAAGTATTGCAAGAAGGCATAACAAATAAAGTAAATCTAAAATTATTCCACTTTCTTCTATTATGTCCAGTATATTTTTCCATTTCTTCTAAAAAATTTTCAAGTTTATACAATTCTTTAGTATAAGAAGGATTTACATCATGCAACCCTAAAACTAAATTGTATACATCATAAGGTTTTTGGGGTATGTAAATTTTTGCCAAAGTTAACTTAGAAAAAAATAAAATTGTTATACTGAAAATAATTAAAAATGCTAATAATTTCATAATTCTTAATATTCTCAATAAATTTTAATTTTTAGATAGTTTTGAAAAGCAAACTGTTTAAAGATAAGAATAAAAAAAATTATTTGAGAAAATGATTTACCATTTTATCTATTCTATAGGTTTATTGCTTCTTTATTGGATAATTGGAAATATAATTGTTAAGGAAAATCAAATACTTAAAATACCAGCGGGAGTCGCAATAACAGCATTTTTATTCCAATTTATACCATTAACTAAAATTTTTATTTTCTCTTTTCTCGTAGTTTCATTTTTTATTTTTATTTATAGATTAAAAAGAAAAGAAATTTATTTTCCTAAATTTTCAAAGTTAGATTATTTGTTTGCATTTATGTTTTTGTATCTTTTGTGGTTTCTAAGTCAAGAATTTTACAAATTTCCAGGAGGTGATGACTTTTGTGTTCATTCACTTCTAACTTATTTAAACATTGAACAAAAACATAGAGCAATTTTCTATTCAGAGTATTTACTTCCATCTTTTCTAAAAGGGCAAAAATTTTTAATCCATTATCCAAACATTCCGCATGTATTTTTTGCTTTTAATACAATTTTACTAAATTTGGATGTAATGAAAAGTTTAAGTATAATAGCAGTTTTTTTAACTTTAATTTGGTATCTAGGAATTTTCTATTTAGTTAAATCTCTTGTAAAAAATCAATTAAATTTGATTTTACTACTTTCTCTTTTCCCATTTCTTCAACTTTATTTTAATTCTATCGTTTATGGAGCTTTATCATCTACTTTTGCTTATTCTCTAATGTTTTTTGCTCTTGCAGAATTTTTAAGAAAAAATTATAAATTTGAATTTTTCATTTTTCCAATTTTATTTGCAAGCCATTTAACTGGAATTTCTTGGTTTTTTATAGGTTTAATTTCTCTCTATTTCGGGGTATGTTTTTTTAATAGAAGGTTTTTGAAAAAAAGAATTAAAAAAGATTTGAAAACTATTATTTTTGGATTAATTTTTACATTTGGGTTAATATATCCAAATTTGTTTGAAACTATTAGATTACAAAATGTGAAAGGCGAACTTTATGCTTACTTAAATCAAAATAGATATGCTTTTTATGAATTTATTTGGAATAACATTAATAATTTAAGTAAAGGTATTTTACTTAATGGATTAAGCTTTCCATCAAACTTATTTTTGTTTGTGTTTTCTTTGGTTCTAATTTTAATTGCAAGAGCTTATAAAAAAATTAATTTAAAACTAGTCTTTATCATATTTTGGTTTTCAACTTCCACTCTAATTTTCTTGCTAATTCCATTTTTGCCTGTCCAAGTTCTAACCTTCGTATTTCCTAGAAGAATGATTTCTTACTATTATTCGATAGTTTGCTTAATTTCATTGTTTGTAACTATAGATTTTAAACTTAAAATTAACAAAAAGAATACTTTAGTTTATTTTTTAATTTTTTTGTTTATAATTTCATTTTATCCTTATTTATTAGAAGATTATCAAAGGGCGATAGATTATACATCTTGTTTTAAAGAAAGAGATTATGAAGCTTGGATTTATATTAAACAAAATTCAATAGGTCCAATTCTTGGTTCAGATATAACTCATTGTATGTATTCTACTGGAGTTCGATCTTTTCCATACAATTTAGGAAAATTAAGTTTGTATGATGATAAATGGATATCATACAATTTAATTAATAGTGGAAATAAAAGTAAATTCTTAAGTTATTTGAAAGAAAAGGGATATAAGTATATTTATGTTACAGAAACTAAATGCTTTGGAAGAAAAGGATTTGATTTAAATAAATTAAAAGAATTCAATTTCACTTTTGTATACAATAAAAATGGTTCTTATATTTTAGAAGTTAGCTAATTAACGATTTAAACAAAGAAAGATACTTTTTAGAAATTTGAGAGAATGAATTTTTAGCAGAAATTTTTAAATTTTCTTCAACAATTTTTCTAACTTTTTTTCTATTTTTTAGAATCCATTCAATTTGTTTTTTTAAATCTTCTTTATCATTGTTCTTAAAAAAGATTACTTTAAATTTTTCTTCTTTTGTGGTTTCAACGATTTGAGGTATATCTGATGCTATTATTGGTTTTCCATAAGAAACACCTAAATGAACTACACCGCTAGTTCCAACTCCAGTTAAATAAGGTAAAACAATTAAGAAAGATGATTTAAAAACTTTGTCTAGTTTCTTTTCTGGAACATATCCCAGATACTTAATCCCTTTAACTTTTTTATATTTCTTTTTAATTTCTTCTAAGTAATTTGGAAAATAAGGATGAGAAGATCCAGCTACAATTAATTCTAAATTTTTATATTTTTTCTTAAGATCAGAAAATGCTTCAATAAGCAAGGGCAAATTTTTAATTTCTCTCCAAAAACCAAACGCAAGAATTTTGTTTGAATTTAGATTAATTCTTTTAACTTTTTTTCCAAAAGTTCCATGAAAAATGGTAACTATGTTTTTAGCTTTGTATTTTTTTACTAATATTCTTTTAAAGAAATCTAAGGTTACAATAACTTTGTCTACAGAAAGCAAAGATTTTGTAGCTAAATAAGTTCCAATTTCTATTAAAAAATTCTTTTTCAAATTCATTTTTTCTAAATCTACAGCTTCTACAATATTATGCAAAGTAATTACAACTTTTTTTCTTAAAAGAATTTTAGTTAATAAAGGTGTAACAGCTCCTAAAAAGTTTACTACTTTACTTTTTCCCCAATTCATCATATGTAAATTGAAATGAACTATATCTGGATTTTCTTTCCAAATTCTATAAAGAATTCTAAATGGAAGAAAAAAATCATCTTGTTTCCAACATCTAATTATTTTCAATTTTCCAATTCTTTCTTCTTTTTTTGAATTTGATTGGTTAGCCAAAACAACAATAGAATCAAAAAGTTTACTTTTCTTAAATTCTTTAATTAAATAAAACCCATATTCGGCGAGATTTCCTTTAGAAGGTGGAAAAGAAGATATAAAACAAAGTTTCATTTTCTCACATAATTTTTATCATATAGAAGAAAAATTATAAAAAAGATGAAAGAAAGAATTGGTATAACCCCTCTTAAGTAATTTATGAATGAAAGTCTTTCTTCTGGAAAAGAAACTTCTTGAACAGGATAGGGATTTTCCCAAATAATTACGCTATGATTATCAAATCTTTTTTCAAGTTTTTTTGTCCAATTAAATTCAGATAAAATTTCAGAATAGGGATAAGAAAATGTTATAATGTATTTTACTGAATAATTTCTTGCTTTTTGTAAAAATTCTTCTATAAATGTTTTATTCTTACACTGATCTATCTCATCACATCCACTATTTCTTATCCATGAAATTGTTCTTCCAGTAAAGTAGTCAGTATCTAAAGTTGGAAGTTTGGAATAAAAGTATATTTGACCTATAGGTCTTCCATATCCAAAAGTTTGGTATCTAACATTTTCAGAAACATTATTCAAAAAAGACAAAACAAATTTTGTTTCTTTTTCTCTTATGGAATAATTTGGATAAGTGGTTGGATGCTGGAAGAAAAGGATATGAGCATGAAATAAAGTATCTAAGTTGATAGCTAAGTATAAGATAAAAAAGGTTGGAATTATCTTTTTAACAAACTCAAAATTTAAGTTTTTTTGAGAAAAGAAAAACAAAAGAAATAAGCCCAAAAAAGAAATTGATGAAATAGTTGAAAATCTTTCATAAACTAGCCATTTTGCATATTTTCCAAAAATATAAATTAGAGGTGTAGATGTTCCGAGACTTAAAAGAAAGAAGAAAAATGAAATTATATAAATTTCTATGAATTTTCTTTTGTTTTTATGTTTAAAACTAAAGAGAAAAATTGGAAGAATAATAAAGGGAAGAGATATACCATACATAAAAATCCATCTTTTGAAGTTTATTTCTGAAAGGAAAGGATATCTAGACCAATGATATATCTCTTTCGTAGGAATTAAAGATGATTTTGACATTAATGTTAAAAAAGGATAATAAATAGAGAGAGGTAATAAAAATGATAACAAAAGAAAAACTGAGAAGGATTTGAGATTTTTAATTAAAAATTGAAAGTTAAAAATGAAAAGGAAAACATAGAAGATAGAAAAAATAAGAAAAATTAGAACGTTTGAAAATGAGCATAGAGCAAAAGATAATGAAGAAAGAATTAGAGAAACTGTCTTTTTTTCGTTCAAAAATTTAGAGAAAAAGTAAAGTGAAATAAAACCAAAGGAAAAAGAAACTAGAGAAGAAAGTTGGCCAAAAACAAAAAGGTTGATTAGGGTGCTTGAAGACGAAAAAACAAATAAGTAAAGAATCCAAAAATATTTTTTTTCAATTTTTTTCTCTATTCTTAAATAGGAAAACATAAACTTAGAAAAATAGAAAGAAAAGATGATTAGAAAAATAGAAAGAATTATTTTATAACTAATTTCTAAAGGAAATAAAAAAGAGAGTAAAGCTATCATTTGATGTGTTAAAGGAGGATAAGTTACCAAATTAATTATTCCAACTTTATAAATATAAGAAGAAAACCAATTGGTTTTGTAATGAGAAGAAAAAAGCAAATGGGTGTAATAATCAAAAGTTAAGAAATTAAAAGAAAATAGAAAAAGGAGAAACAAGATAGAAAAGATTAGAGAAAATAAACTTAGCTTAAACTTTAAGATTCTTTCTCTAATTTTATATTTTTCCAAATTACCCATTCTTCATCACATGATTCAAATATCTTAGTTCCCAAAACTATTTTTATAGTATGGTTTTTGGGTAATAAAACTTCTATTGATTCAGATATACAAGAATTTGAAGGAATTAAATAATAATGTGTTGATTCATTCGTAGCTTTTATTTTAAAGATTGCAACTACAAAATCATCTCCTGCTTTACCTGTACAAGCTTTAAAACTTATTTTTGCTTTTTTCCAATCGAAGGGTAAAGTTATGTATCTTTCTGCGATCGAGGTTCCATTACAAAAACAATTATCTGTTTTAATTCCTTCCCAATATAGAATTGCTTTGCAATTATCGAAGCTTGAAGTTCTCCAGAAATGTTGTTCAGAAGGAGAAGAAAGAATTAAATTGAATAAGTTTAATGGTTTTACCCAAGGCCA
>NJEA01000027.1 GCA_002254545.1 Candidatus Aenigmarchaeota archaeon ex4484_224 | reverse complement strand
GAATTTTACCTACTAAAAATTCGACACTAGATGATGTCTTGGGATTAACTGTTAGAGATATACTTGAAAGAAGGCTTCAAACAATTGTTTATAGAAAGGGATTGGCTAATACTCCTAAGCATGCAAGACAATTAATAGTTCATGGCCATGTTTATATAAATGGAAGGAGAATTGTTTGGCCAAGCTATTTGGTTCCTAGAGATGAAGAAGATAAAATTGAAGTTAGATTAAAAGTTAAGAAAGGTGTTGCAGAATGAGTGAAAAAAAGAAAGAAAGATGGGGAATTGCATACATCTTATCTACAAAAAATAATACAATTGTTCATATTACTGATTTAAGTGGAAGTGAAACAATAGCTAGATATAGTGCTGGAATGATGACAGATAAAGATAGAGAGGGAGGAATGCCATATCCAGCAATGCTTGCAGCAAAAAAAGCTGCTGAAGAAGCTTTAGCTAAAGGAATTACAGGAGTTCATATAAGGGTTAGAGGTCCTGGAGGAACAAAATCTAAAACACCAGGCTTAGGAGCACAACCAGCTATTAGAGCTTTAGCTAAGGCTGGATTAAAAATTGGTATGATAGAAGATACTACTCCAATTCCTCATGGATATATGAGAGCTAAAGGTGGAAGAAGAGGAAGAAGAGTCTAAACTTTTAATAGAAAAATTTCAATAAAAAATGATTATTATGAATGTACAAATTTTGCAAGAAAATAAAGAAAGAATTAAAGTATTAATAGAAGGAATTGATACTTCGATTGCTTCTGCAATAAGAAGAATTATTTTGGCTGAAATTCCAACAATGGCAATAGAATGGGTTGATTTTATTAAAAATGATTCTGTTTTGCCAGATGAAATAATTGCCCATAGACTTGGGTTAATTCCACTAACTTATGATAAAAGGGCTTACAAATTGCCAGAAAAATGTAAAAATGCAGATTTAAAAGATAGTAAATGTTTTGCTAAACTTAAATTGAAAAAAGTTGGACCTGGAACAGTTTACTCTGGAGATTTAAAATCTGATGATCCAAGTGTTAAACCAGTTTATGATAAAATTCCTATTGTAATTTTGAATGAAGGTCAAGAATTACAATTAATTGCTTATGCAAGACTTGGTTATGGAAAAGAACATGCTAGATGGCAGGGGGGAATTGTAGGATATATTAATAAACCAAAAATAAAGATTGATAAAGATTTTAAAGTAAGCGATGAATTTTTAAAAATTTGTCCAAGAAAAGTTTTTGGAATTAAAGATGGAAAGTTAGTAGTTAAAAATGAATTGAATTGTATTTTATGTAAAAAATGTGAAGAAGCAAGCAATGGAAAAATAAAAGTTGAAATTGTTAAAGATGCTTTTATTTTTGATATAGAAACAGCAAGTGGATTAGGTCCAAAAGAATTGTTAAAAATGAGTTTAGATATACTTGGAAAGAAGTTAGAAAAATTTGAGAAAAAAGTTGATAAATTGTAAATCTTCTAGCAAAAATATTATTTAATCGTTAAATTAAGATTTATAAGGTTAGATAAAGCGGGGGTGGCCGAGCCTGGCCGAAGGCGCAGGAAGGTGCTAAATGGCACCTTGCGAAGCTTAAGAGCTTGCTCGGCTAAAATCTTAAGCTTTGATAAAAGATGAAAGCTAAGAAACCCTGTGGGCGTAGGCCCATCGTGGGTTCGAATCCCACCCCCCGCAAATTTATTGAAAATGATGTAAGAAAAGTGAAAAAAAATTCCAGTAATAAGAATAGCAAATTAAAAAAGAATATTATAAATTTCTAAAGGAAAAATTGAAAGAAGAAGTGAAGGAATTTATTAAAAGTGATTCTGAAGTAATTTATTCTATTTTAAAATTTAAAAAATAAAACTTTCAAAAATTGAAAAAATAAGAAAAAGAAAGCAAAAGAAAGAGGAAGTTTTAACAAGAGAATAATTTTGCTTAAAGTAATATCAAAAAACACCAAAAATCATAAATTCTAAAAGAAAAAAGAAAAATCTATGAATCTAGAGATAATTTCAATAATTTTGTTTTTTGGAATAATCTCAATTTTACTTTGGAAAGATAGGAAAAATGTTGAATTTGAAAAAGGAATTGTAATAAGAAGATGGAAAAAAGGAAAAGAAAAAATTATTGAGCTTTCAACAAAACATAAGAAATTTTTTGAATTTCTTGGATATCTTTCAATTGGAATTGGAATTTTTGCTAGCCTATTTACAATTTTTTGGTTAATTAACTCTTCTCTAAAGCTTCAACAAACTTTTGGTCTTGTTCTTCCAACAGTTTCTGGAATCGAATACCCCAAACCAATTATTTCAATTCCATTTTGGTTTTGGGTGTTTGGAATTTTCTTTGTTATTTTTCCACATGAAACAATGCATGCAATAATGGCATCTTTGTCAAAAGTTAAAATAAAAAACTATGGAATAATTTTATTTTTCTTTTTTCCTTTAGGGGCATTTGTTGATTTGGATGAAAAAAAACTTGAGAAAAAATCTTTGAAAGAAAAATTAAGAGTTTATACTGCAGGAAGCTTTGGAAATTTTATAACTGCTAGTGTTTTTTTCATTTTAATAATTTTGTTTTCATTTCTAATTTCTAAAATTTTAATTCCTATAGGAATTAGTTATCAAGTAATTAATGGTACACCAGCTTATTCTGCAAATTTAACTGGATATATTCAAAAAATAGATAATACATCAATTCATTCTATTTTGGATTTAGCAAAATTGCTTCAAACCAAAAAACCAAATCAAACAATTACCATTTACACTTCCAAGGGAATTTATAATTTAACTTTATCTCAACACCCAGAAAATAAATCTCTTCCTTTTATAGGGATAAAAAATGTTAGAACAGTTTATAAGTTTTCTTTTTCAAATAAAATTGTTAGTTTTTCTATAATTGACTTTCTTGTCAATATTGGTAGATTTTTAAATTGGATGTTTATCTTGAGTTTGGGAGTTGGTTTAGCTAATTTATTACCAATAGGTCCTTTGGATGGAGGAAGGATGTGGGAAGAAATTTTAATAAAATGGAATAAAAAATATGGGAAGAAAATTTTTAAACTAATTTCATTTTTAACGTTAGCACTTCTTCTATTTGCCCTTTTTGGAATTCCTATTGTGAAGGCCTTTTCTTAACTTCAATTTTTCTAAATTCAAAATATCTAACAGGATAAATCTTGTTCAATTCTTTAATTATTTTATTTTTCCAAGAATCATTCAAAACACTATTGACAAAATTTCCTATATCAGAATTTTCAACAAAATTCTTAATCATTTCTTCTGCTTTTGACCTTAACTTTCTTTGGATATCTCTTGTAATTTTACTATAAACAACAATTATACTTTTAACTCTCAGCAAATATCCATCTTTTGTTTTTAAATCCTGAATTGCATCAATTCTTGTAACTCTCCTTAGAACCATTCTAGCAATGTAATCTCTTAAACATTCAATGCTATCAAAATCTAACAATGCTTTCCCATCTTGAACTTTTGTTACCATAAAACCAATTTTCATATAATATTTGTTATAATCTCCTGTAACATCAATAACACTCAAAATTATTCTTCTTCCAATTGCTTTTTCTTTTTCATCAACCAAAATTTCTCCAATTTCTTTTTTACCCAAATATTCTGGAGAAACTATTGGTATCCATTCTTTTTTCTTTTTTCTTTTGATTGCCATTTATTTCACCTTTGTACTAAAATTCTTGCCATTTCAACGTTGTACTTGAAATCTTTTGGTAGAATTTTCCTTCTTTTGTAATATTTAATCAATCTGTTAATTTTAGCTTCTAACAACTGATATCCTCTTCTTGAATGTTTATCAGATTTATGTTTTTGCAAATGATCATATAAGTTTACAGCTTTTCTCATTAAATTTAACAAATCTTCAGGAAGATTTGGATATAAATCATTTTCTTTCATTATCTGAGAGATTTTTTTACCAGTAATTAATTTCACATCTGGAATTCCATATTTATCTCTCAAAATTAAACCAATCATAGCTGAACTATATCCTTCTTTAGCTAATTGAATTACTAATTTTTCAACTTCTTCTTTTTTGTATTTAACCCATTTTGGAATTTTTTTAATTGGAGGTTTTTTACTTCCACTTTTTCCTCTTTTTCTTGCATACATTCTTGCCATTTTTTCACCTTAACTCTTTAATTAACCATACAAAAATTAAAACAATTGTAAATAAAAATGATAACAAAGCTCCTCCCATAGCCAAAATTACTGGAAATCCCTTAGAAATTAGTCCAGATAAACCAATTCCTAAAGAAAGTAAAAATGCGCTTCCAATTAAGCCTAAAATAGAATAATTTTCAACTATATCTATTTTCTTTTTTCCTTTAACTTCAACCATTTCTTTGAATGTATCTACCACGCTTTTCAATTTCATCTAACCTCCTTAAAATTTTATCTGCATCTTTATATTCTTTTTTATAGCCTTTAACTATATTTGTCCAGCATACCTTTAAAAACTTATAGTGTGTTGATTTTAGAGTTTCTTTTAGAACTGAAAGATCAACAGCTTTGTCTTCTACCTTATTTGAAAAAAAACCCAATCCAAAATCAACTAAATAAATTTTCCTTTTGAAAAGAATCATATTGCTAGTTGTTAAATCTCCATGAATTATATCATTTGAATGTAATTTTCCAACTATTTTTCCAATTTCAAAACAAATTTTTTCCATTTCTTTTTTCGATAACTTGTTAATGATTTCTCTTAATCTTTCTCCTTCAATAAACTCCATAAAAATTTTAAACTTTTTCTCATCAACTTTTAGAACTTTAGGAACGCTAATCAAAAAACTTGATTTTTTAAGCAATCTTGCTTCTCTTCTTGTTCTAAACTTTCTTAATTTCAAATCAATTTCTTTTATTCTATATCCTTTTTTAATTCTTTCTTTTACCAAAATCTTCTTTCCACTTTCTTTTTTTAAATACAAAATTGCTTCTGCCCCTATGTAAAAAATTTTCATAAGAGAAATTTTGTAAAAATAAATTTAATTAATCTATGGGTCTCTTATACCTTCTTCAGTAATTTTAAAAACTGCCTCAGCTTCTGGCAAGTTAGGAGCATCTATCATTCTTGCAATTCTTAAACCACCTTTTCCTCTTCTTATATAAACTCTATATTTACTCAAATGAGCAAGTACATGCCCTCCAACAGGAGCTGTTGGATCTCCAAATAAAACATCAGGTCTTGCCATAACCTGGTTTGTTATGTATACAGCTAGGTTGTAAGCATCTGCCAGCCTTTGTAATTGATGTAAATGTTTGTTTAATAATTGCTGTCTTCTTGCTAGCTCTCCTCTTCCTATAAAGTCTGCTCTAAAATGAGAAGTTATAGAATCTACAACAATTAACCTAACATTTTTTTCTTCAATTTCTTCTGGCAATTTTTCTACTAAAAATACTTGATGTTCTGAATTATAAGCTCTAGCAACATAAATATTTTTTAAAGTTTTGTCAGGATCTAAACCAACTGCCTTTGCCATAGAAATTATTCGTTGACTTGAAAAAGTATGTTCGCTATCTATCCAAATTACATTTCCTTCTAAACCTCCTTTTTCTTTTGGAAGTTGAACGTTAACAGCTAATTGAAAACCAATCTGCGTATTATGGAAAAGTGTTGGAAGTTCTCCACCAACAAATACATGACCTTCTGGAACAACAAAATCA
>NJEA01000026.1 GCA_002254545.1 Candidatus Aenigmarchaeota archaeon ex4484_224 | reverse complement strand
GATGGCAAAGTGACGAAGTTTATAAAACCATAAAGGAAATTTATGGTGGTTAAAATGTTGACATTACCTACCATAATTGGAATAATTTGGGTTATTATTTCATTTATTTGCTTATTAGCTTTGCCTTTTGTTATTCTGATTTATATGATAAAAAGAAAGGAGAAATGGTATAAAATAATTTTCATTCAAATATTTGTTTGGATTTTAATTTTTACTTTTATTTATTTTGTTTTTGGTAGTTTTTGGTTCTTTTTTGGTATAATTGGACCGGGTTTAACTATGAGTTAAAATTTGAAATTTAAAGTTTTTTATTCAAAATTTAATTTAATGAAAAAATCTCAAAAATTTACAAAGAAAGAAATGATTTTCTTTGCAATTTTTCTATTTTTACTTCTAGTTTCAATTCCAACTAAAAATTTAATTTTGTTTGTTTATTCTTTGCTTTTTATTGAAAAATGTTTTATTGGAAGAATTAATCCTTTAGGAGGAATTGAATTCACAACTTTAGGAACAATTTTAATAACATTAAAGTATGGGATATCCGGAGGAATTCTTTTTATAATTTCTGTAATTTTTTTACCGGCAATTGTTAATTCAATTATAGGAAGTAAGCTAATTTTGAATCCAGATTTTAATCCATTTTCTATTGGACCAGGAAATGTAAGAGATTTTATTTCAGTTTTTTTAGTTTATATCTTTAGTTTTTTGGATATTCTTTGGATTTCTTTAATAGTTTCAATCTTCAAAAATTTTGCGAAATTTGAAGGATTTTTTGAATCCCCAATTACATCAATTCCAATAAACATAGCATTTAATCTAGCAATTTTCTACTATTTGCATGATTTTCTTCTTTCACTAATAATTTAAAAAAATTAGCCAAGTTTTTCTTTCAATTTCTTTAGCAATTCTGCTGGTGTTTTAACTGGATATTCGATTTCTTCAAGCAATTCTTCTATTTTTCTTCCTTTAATTACCAAACCTGCCAATCTTGACTTCAAATCTTCCTTTTCTACTGGAAAGTCCAATCCTTTTATATGTTTAAGAACGGCTACTGCCCAAGCTATATCCAAAACTTCGATTTCTTCATGCTTTACTTCAACTGCCTCTTCTTCCAACAAACCAGCTTCTTTTAAACTTTTATAAGCTAACTTTGCAATTCCTCCAGCTGTATGCTCTCTTTTTTCTTTTGGTAAAGTTTCCCCTTTCAATTTCATTTCTAAATATTTTAAAACTTCTTGTTCATTAGCTGTTGCAATTGCTTTTACTGTCTGCTCAGTAATTCCTAATTCTCTTGCAATTTCTGAATATGTTTTAAAAGCTTCATTTTTTAGAACTATAACATAAGCTGCTTCTGCTAAAGAAGGGAGCCATGTAAGATTTCTATACTCTATTAAATGTTTAAGGCCTCCTAGCAATTCTATGCTTTTTTCAAAAACTTTTTCTGCCATTTTATCTATGCTTAAACCTCCTTTTGGCTTAGCAATTATCTCCATTTTTTTCACCCCTTTCCTTTAATATATTCAGTTAAAGGAGCAATTATATCTATAGTTCCAAGCTCAGTAATTTCAAAAACCCAAGTTCTTGAATCATGGCCAGTTAATCTACAACCATCAATCCTTATAGTTCTTATAACACTTCCTATTGGTTTGTTGTACAAAGAAACTTCCCATTTTGTATCAATTATTTTTTTATCCAAAACAATTGTTCCATCAACAATATGAGCTACTGCCAAACCTCCAGCAGCTTCAGCACTTTCACTTGCTTGTGCAGATCTTTTTTGAGAAACCAAAATTGCAGTTTGTTTCCATTTTTTCAAAAAGTTGAAAAATTGTCTAACTATTTGTCTTGCCATAACTTCTTTATGTTCATATAGGCCAGTAATGCTATCTATTACAACATTTGTAACTTTTTTCTCTTTTATAGCATAAGCCATTGTAGTCATTAATTGCTTAGGATTTTCTCTTAATTCATCACTTACAGAAGCATCTACTACAACAATATTTTCCTCTATTTTATCAAAATCTAAACCTAAAGCTTTAGCTTTCCCTTTCAAAGAAGTATACAAGAAATTTGCTGGACTTTCAACGGTTACAAATAAAACTTTATAGCCTAAACTTGCTTGAACAGCAGCAAATTGCTCAGCTAATAAACTTTTTCCTGTATCAGGGACTCCTGTAACATTCATAACAGCCAAATAAGGAATTCCTCCCAATGGCTTTTTAACAAATTGACCACTTTCCTCTTCAATTTTAAAGAACATTTCATCTAGCTTTGTTCCCGTTGGCACACCAAATAGCTTTGGCGCACTAGCTTTAAGTTCTCCTAGTTCATAATATTCGTATTTTTTTGCCATTTTTTTCACCTAATAAAATATTCGAAGGACAATCATATAAAAACTTTGAAATAAAATTCTGATTATGGATATAGAGGAAGCTGCAAAGAAAGAAGTTGAAAGAATTAATGAAATAATGAAAAATGTTGAATTAAAAAATGAAAAAGCTAGAGAAGTTTTTGAACTAGCTAAAAGCTATGCCAAAGATGCTAATTACTTTTTGAAGGAAAAAAAATTTTTGCAAGCTTTTGAAGCTGCTGTTATTGCTTGGGGATTTATAGATGCTTGTTTACATTTAGGATATGTTGAAATTAAGAAAGAAGAAATTAAAAAATGGTTTACCATTTGAAAATTTTTCATTACAAAAAATAAATAAAATTATAGGAAAAATATGAAAACTTACATAAAAAAGCTTATATTAAAAGGGTTCAAAAGCTTTAACAAAAGAACTAGCATACCCTTTTTGCCAGGATTTAATGTAATTAGCGGACCAAATGGTTCTGGAAAAAGCAATATTTTGGATGCAATTGCTTTTGTTCTAGGAACTTTATCTGCAAAATCTTTAAGATCTCAAAGATTAACAGGATTAATTTTTCATGGAACTGAAAAAACTAAAGGAGCTGAATATGCTAGTGTAACTTTAGTTTTAGATAATAGTAAAAGAATTTTTCCTTTTGATGAAGAAGAAATTGTAGTCGAAAGAAAAATTAATAAAAAAGGAGTTAGCGTTTATAGGCTCAATGGAAGAAATACTACAAGAGAGAAAATTTTACAAGTTTTAAGCATTGCTAGAATTTATCCAAATGGCCATAATATCATAATGCAAGGAGACATAACAAAAATAATTGAAATGAATCCTATTGAAAGAAGAGAAATTATAGATGAAATTGCTGGAATTGCTGAATATAATGAAAAGAAAGAAAAGGCTTTGAAAAATTTGGAAGAAGTTGAAAAGAAGTTAAGAGAAGCAGAAATTATTCTTTCCCAAAAGCTAGAAATTTTTAAGAAGTTAGAAAAAGAAAGAAATGTTGCTTTGAAGTATAAAGAATTAAGTTCTAAGCTAAGATTGCTTAAAGCTTCTTTTTTCTATAGGAAAATAAAAGAAATTGAAGAAGAAATTAACAAGTTAAGAGAAAAGTTGGAGAAAAAAGAAAATGAAAAAATTGAAGTTGAAAGTAAATTAGAAGAAGTTGAAAAGAAGTTGGAAGAAAAGGAAAAAGAAATAAAAGAAATTGTAGAAAAAGTTGTAGGATTAACAAAAAAATTTGAAATTGAGAAAAAAGTTTCTGAGCTTAGATCTAAGCTTTTAATTAAAAGAAATAACTTGGATGTGAAAAAAGCAGAATTACAAAGAATAGATAGTTTAATCGATAAATTGCAAGCTATTAGAGAAACTAAAATTGAAGAAGGAGAAATTCCTAGAGCAGTAAGAACTATTTTAAAACTTGATTTAAAAGGAGTCTATGGAACAATTGCTGATCTAATAGAAACAAAAGATGAATATAAGATAGCAATAGAAGTTGCTGCGGGTCCACACTTGTATGATATTGTTGTTGAGAATGAAGATGTTGCAAGTTTTTGTATAGAATATTTAAGAAGAGAGAAAATTGGAAGAGCAACTTTTTTACCATTGAACAAAATTAAGCCAAATCTATTCAAAAATTATAGTTTGCTTAATTATGATGGGGTTATAGGAGTTGCTAGTAAATTGATTAAATTTAATATAAAGTTTTTACCTGCAATGGAATTTGTTTTTGGAAATACTTTGATTGTTAGAGATTTAGAAGTTGCTAAAGCTATTGGAATTGGAAAAGTTAGAATGGTAACTTTGGATGGTGATTTAATAGAAAGAACTGGAGCAATGGTAGGAGGATATATTGCTCCAAAAAAACATATAAAAACAATTGAAAGTTCAACCGAAAAAGAAATTGAAAGCTATATGCTTTTGAGAAGAAGAATAAGGGGAGAAATTAATGAATTGGAAGATGAAATTAAAGAGATTGAGAAAGAGCTTGAGAAATATTCGAAATCAAAAGAACTAAAAGAAATGATTGATTTAGAAAAAGTTAAAATAAGTTCGGAAAAGGAAATCGAAAGATTGAGAAGTAAAAGAAAAAAATTAATTGAAAGAAAGATTAACTTGGAAATTGGAATTTCTAGTTTAAAAACAAGAATTAAAGGATTGGAAGAAGAAAAAGAAAAAAATGAAATTCAATTGCAAGCTTTTGAAGATATTAAGGAATTTGTTGATTCAAAAAGTCATGAAATTGAAAGAATGATTAAGAAAACTGAAAGCGAGTTGAATAAGCTAGGGCCAATTAATTTTAAAGCTATTGAAGAGTATGAAAGTTACAAGAGAGAGTTTGATAAATATAAAGAAAAATATGAGAAAATTTTGGAAGAAAAGAAAAAAGTTTTGGAAATGATTGAAGAAATTGAAGAAAAGAAAAAGAAAGTTTTTATGGAAACCTTGGAAAAAGTAAGTGAAGAATTTAATGAAATTTTTAGAAAAATGACAAATGGAAGTGCAAGTTTAAGATTGGAAGAAGAAGATAATGTTGAAAGTGGTTTGTTAATAGAAGCAAGTCCGGGAGGAAAAAAACTTTTGAATATAGATGCTATGTCTGGAGGCGAAAAAACTTTAACTGCTTTAGCTTTTATTCTAGCTTTGCAAAGATATAATCCAAGTCCATTTTATATATTTGATGAAGTTGATGCAACTTTAGATAAAGAAAATTCGAAAAAAGTTGGAGAATTTTTAAAAGATGCTAGCAAAAATGCCCAATTTATTATTATAACTCATAATGATGAAGTTATAAAAAGAGCTGATAGGATATATGGAGTTACTATGATAGATGGAGAATCGAAAATTGTTGCACTGGAGTTGCCAAAATGACACAGGAAGAAAATATTTTGAAAGCAATTATAGAAAAAGAAAGTTGGGAAGAAATTTTATACTATGTAGTTAGCATTGAGAATATTAATCCTTGGGATATAGATCTAGTTAAACTTGTAGATGGATTTATTAAATTTTTAAATAAAGTTAAAAAACTAGATTTTAGAATTCCGGCAAAAATTGTTTTTGTTGCTAGCATTTTGTTAAAATTAAAAGCTAGACAGTTAGATTTGTTCGAAGAAGAAAGAAGAAAAAGGATTCAAAAAATTTTAAGAGAAGTTGAAGAACTTTCAATAGATCCAAATTTAATAGAACTTGCATATCCTGTAAAAAGAGTTGTTAGAAGACCGATAACTTTAGATGAACTTATTAGTGCTATTAAAAGTTTGATGGAATTGAAAAAGAAAAAAGAAAAAAGATTTTTTGAAATCGAAAGAATTCAAAATAGAATAGAGTTGCCAGAAGAGGA
>NJEA01000003.1 GCA_002254545.1 Candidatus Aenigmarchaeota archaeon ex4484_224 | reverse complement strand
TCAGCTTCTTGGTGAACAACATGGAACCATCTTACTTTTCTTCCTTCAACATTTATTGAATCTCTTAAAACAACAATTTCATACATATCATATCTTGGTCTTAAGTAATCTCTAAACTTTTCTATTATTAATGAAGTAGATGGATAATCTTCTATATCTAACAAAATCACTCTTGTTTGTTTCTCAAAAGCTTCTATAACTTCTTCTTTACTAGTTTCTTTTTTTGTTGTTACTTCAACTATATGAGTATGAGCCAAAGTTGTTGGTATTTTTATTGCCATTGAAAAAATGTTTAAATGTTTTAAAACTGTTTTTACATCTGGAGCATGGTGAGAAGGGACTTTTGTAAATTCAACAGCATTTATTGGCCCCTTTCTATATTCCCAAGGATCTGCAGCTCTTCTAGCTAAAGCGACAAAAGCATATTCTATTCCAATTTTTGAATCTATTGCATGCAAAGTTCTTATTAATCCAGTTGTATTGCAGCTTGGAACTCTTACAAACTGCTTTCCTAAAGCTTCTTCATAGTTTACTATTGCATTAAAACTCATTTCACCAACATCTGATTTTTCTCCTCCTTGAAAAATTGCTTTTACTCCAAACTTTGAATAAACATTATCTCTGTACCATCTTCCAACTCCTGCAGGAGTTGCATCTACTATTATATCTACTGCTCCATTTCTTAGCAATTCTTCTAAAGTTCCATGAACAAACATTCCACCTTCTTGTAATCTTTTTAATGCTTCTTTATCAGTAGCCCATAATTCAGTTCCATACAAAGGACCATTTGGTTCTAATTGATTTCTTAGAATTGGATTTGGTGAATATCCTATTAGTGCTTTTAATTCCATATCTTTTTGCAATTTTACTGCATAAGCAACTCTTTTTCCTATTGTTCCTACTCCGTTTACAGCAACTTTTACTTTTGTTTTCATTTTCTCACTTATTTTATTTTTGAAAAAACTTCTACTTAAATTTTAAAAGTTTTTTGACAAAAGTTTAAAAAAATTTATTTGAAAATTTTAAATTTGTTTTTATGAAAGCAAAAGAAATTACTTCTTCATTTTTAAAACAAGTATATCCAAAAAGAAAAGCTTGGGATAGAAAGGGAAATTATGGAAAAGTTTTGGTAATTGGAGGAAGCAAACTATATCATGGTTCTCCAACATTTAATGCTTTAGCTGCTTATAGAGCTGGAGTCGATTTAGTTTTTGTTGCTTCTGTAGAAAGAGCAGCAAATTTAATAGCAAGTTTTAGTCCAGATTTAATAGTATATCCTTTAAAAGGAGATTATTTCTCTATTTCTCATATAGATGAAATTTTTGAAACCTTTCCAAATTTTGATGCTTTGGTTATAGGAGGAGGAATGACAAGAAGAAAAGAGGTAATCGAATTTATTCAAGAATTTCTTAAAAGAATTAAAGTTCCATCTGTTATAGATGCTGATGCTATCTATGCAATTTCTGAAAATTTAGATTTAATTAAAAGAAAACCTTTTGTGATTACTTCTCATTCTTACGAATTTTTTGTTTTAACAAAGCAAAAAGTTACTGAAAATTTAGAAGAAAGAATTTCTTTAGTTAAAGAATTTGCTTTGAAATATCAAACAACAATTTTACTAAAAGGATATATCGATGTAATTTCTGATGGAAATGAAGTTTTTATAAACAAAACTGGAAATCCTTACATGACTGTTGGTGGAACTGGAGATACATTAGCTGGAATTGTAGGAACTTTTTTAGCTAGAAAAATTAGTCCATTAATTTCAGCTTGTGCAGGAGCTTGGTTAAATGGAAAAGCTGGAGAATATGCTTCTGAAAAATTGAAAGAATCTTTTTTAGCTAGTGATTTAATTCAAGAAATTCCTAGGGTTATAAAAGAGAATTTAAACTATTGAATCTTTATTAAATAGAAATTTCAAATTACTTTATCATGGAAAAAATGATTAAAAAGGGGAATTTGTTTTATCCTTCTAAATCTTTAAGAAAAAAAGCTTGGATATCTTCTCCTAGAATTTACAAAGAAGCTCAAAAAAATCCAATTAAATTTTGGGAAAAAGTTGCAAAGGAATTGGTTTGGTTTAAAAAATGGAATAAAATATTTGTTCATAAACCTCCTTACTTTCATTGGTTTGTTGGAGGCAAAACGAATATTACTTATAACATTTTTGAAAGAAATTTTGAACTTGGAAGAAAAAATAAAGTTGCTTTTATTTGGGAGCCAGAGCCAACAAATGAAAGACCAAGGATTTATACTTACTATCAACTATATAAAGAAGTTAATAAACTTGCTAATGCTTTAAAGAAGCTAGGAGTTAAAAAAGGAGATGTTGTTGGAATTTATTTACCAATGATCCCAGAAGTTATAATTTCTATGCTTGCTTGTGCAAGAATAGGAGCTATTCATACAGTAGTTTTTTCAGCTTTTAGTTCAAAAGCATTGCAAATTAGATTAAATGATACTCAAGCAAAGTTTTTGATTACTGCAGATGGTTATTATAGGAGAGGAAAATTGATTAACTTGAAAGAAAAAGCTGATGAAGGAATTAAGGGAACAAAAGTTAAGAAAGTAATTGTTGTAAAAAGGGCAAACAATAAAGTTAAAATGAAAAAAGGAAGGGATTATTGGTACCATGAATTGATTGAAAATGAAGAAGATTATTGTGAACCAAAAAAACTTGATGCTGAAGACATTGCTTTTATTCTCTATACCAGTGGATGTGTAAAGGGAGATACTTTAGTTCAAACATCTTCTGGTAAGATTTTACCAATAAAAGAACTTAATAAAAAAGAAGGAATTTTAAGTTTTGATTTGAATAAGCTAACTTCGAAAGTTGATGGAATAAAAGATTTACATTCCTATTTTTGGCCATTACCCCTTTACAAAATTTATACATCATTTGGAATGATAGAATTAACTCCTTCTCATCCTTTGTTTGTTTTGAATGAAAATTTAGAAATAGAAGAAAAAGAGGCATCTCAAATTGAAGGGGGAGATGTTCTAATTTTACCAATTCCAAAGATAGAAGGAAAAGAAGTTTTTCTTGAAATTCCTAAAGTTAAAAAGATAATTAAAAAAGTAAAGCTTCCTAGAAGATTGGACGAAAATTTGGCGGAATTAATTGGGTATTTTGCTGGAGATGGAAACTTTTCAGAAAATTGTTTAGTTTTAACTGATAAGGATGTAGAAAATCTAAAGCATTACAATAAAATTATAAGGAAGGTATTTGGTACCGAAGGAAAAATAAAAAAAGAAGATAGACAAAGACTTTTGTTTTGTTCTAAGTTAGTAAAAGAATTTATTAAGGTAAACTTTCCAGAAATTTGTAAGAAAAGTAAGGAAAGAGAAGTCCCTCAAAAGATTCAAGTTAGTAAGAATGAAATAATAAGAGGATTTATAAGAGGATTCTTCGATGCTGAAGGTACTGTAAGTAAGAGTAGTGTTAAAATTGTTAGCACTAGCAAGGTTTTGATAGAACAGATTAAGCTATTACTTTTAAGGCTTGGAATTCTTTCAAGTTATTATGAAAGAAATGCTAAAACAAAATTTAAAGATAAAATTTACCGTATAAAAGTATTTTCCTTAAGAATTTCTGACAAGGAAAATCTCAAAAGATTTTATGAAAAAATTGGGTTTAACGATAAGAAGAAGAAATTAAAACTTGAAAAATTGTTGGAAATTGAAAGAAAAGGATCTACTAATATAGAAATTTTAAAGATTGATAAACTTTTAAAAGAAGTTTTGAAAGAAGTAAAACTTCCGAAAAAATTAATTCATAGTTTAGGAATGGATGGATATAAACTTGGATATAGGAAAATCAAAAGAAAGAATTTAGTTAAAATTTTAGATTTTCTAGATTTGATCGAAAAAAGAATTTTGGGAGAAAAAAGAATTAATAAAAAGGTTTTACTTTTAAGATTAAGTTTAGAGGAAATTGCAAAAAAGACTGGATATTCAAAAAATTCAGTTCATAAATTTTTGTATGAACCTTCTTCAAAATTTAAGAAGAAAATAGAGAAATTATTAGAAGAAAGGGAAAGAGAGGTTTTAAGAAAGATAAAAGAATGGAAAGAAAAAATTTTGAAGATAATAAATGCAGAGGCATTTTTTGTTAGAGTAAAGAAAGTTGAGGTAGGAAAATTTGAAGAAAGGTTTATTTATGATATAACTTCATTTTCAAACAGCTCATACATTGCTAATGGTTTCTTTGTTCATAATACAACAGGTAAGCCTAAGGGCATAGTACATGCAGTTGGTGGCTATATGGTTCAAGCCTATATTACTGCAAAATGGATTTTTGATTTGCATGATAATGATATTTTTTGGTCAACAGCAGATATAGGCTGGATTACTGGTCATACTTATTCTTGTTATGGTCCTTTGCTAAATGGTGCAACTTTTATAATTTATGAAGGAGCTTTAGATTGGCCAACTCCCGAAAGATGGGCTCAAATAATGGAAAAATATGGAGTAACAATTTTCTATACTGCTCCAACTGCTGTAAGAATGTTTGAAAAGTATGATGGACAAGTTGTTAGAAAATTCTCCTTTAAAACTTTAAGGTTACTTGGTTCTGTTGGAGAACCGATAAATGAAGAAGCTTGGTATTGGTTTTTCAAAGAAGTTGGAAAAGAAAGATGTCCAATCGTTGATACTTGGTGGCAAACAGAAACCGGGGGAGTTTTACTAACTTCTTTGCCAGGAATTGGTCCATTCAAACCAACTTATGCTGGCTTACCATTTCCTCCAGTTAAATTTGAAATTTTGGACGAAAAAGGAAAGCCAATTAAAAAAGCTAAGAAAGAAGGAAGCTTAGTTATTTTAAAGCCTTTTGCTCCTGGAATGCTAAGAGGAGTTTATAGAAATCCAGAAAGATATTTCAAAACTTATTGGTCTCGGTTTGGAGAAGAAATTTATTATACAAGCGATGGAGCTTTTAAAGATAAGAATGGTTTGATAAAGATTACAGGAAGGCTTGATGATGTTTTAAAAGTTGCTGGTCATAGACTTTCAACTGCTGAGCTAGAAAATGCAATTACTAAGCATTATGCTGTAAATGAATGTGCAATTGTTGGAGCTCCACATGAAATTAAAGGAGAAGTTCCAATTGCTTTTGTGGTTTTAAGATTCGGAAGGCCAAATGAAAAAATGAAAGAAGAAATAATTCAGCAAGTTGTTAAAGAAATTGGTCCTATTGCAAAACCATATAAAGTTTATTTTGTTGAAGATTTACCAAAAACAAGAAGTGGAAAAATAATGAGAAGGATTTTGAAAAGAATGCTTATTGGACAAGAGCTTGGAGATATATCCACTTTGGCAAATCCTGAAAGCATAGAAAAGATTAGGAAAATTGTTGGAAAGTAAATTAATAATTTAAAATTTTCTGAAGTAATAAATTTTGATGAATGACTGGTACAGAAGACTTTTATCATTTTTTATTGAATCAAATAAACCAATATATTCTGAAATAGATAAAGTAGTTCAGAAATTTAGAAATAACAAAAACGAGGATGTTTTAATAAAAGAAGGTTGGGGAAGGCTTGCTGGATATGAGGTAAATAGGTTTATTGAATATAATAAAGATGGCATTCTTTCTATTTACTATGATGCTAAAGGAAAAGTTAATAAGAATTTGAGATTGTTTAAGAATAAAAATTTTAAAATAAAAAAGATTAAAAAAGAATTTGCTAGAGAAAATGAAAAATGGTATAGAATTTCTAGTGGAGAAAAAAGTTTTGAGTTTGGATATTACTATTCTAAAAGAAATGACATAACTTTTATGATTTTTGATGTAAAACTAGAAGATTTAGTGGAAGAATTTTTAAGGGCAATTAAAAAATATGAAGAATATCTTTTTAGAGAATGAAAATTCTGAATGAAATTGAAATTTTTAACGGATATCCAGCAATTTTTATTCCAAAAATTTCTTCTTTAGTAATTTCTGATTTACAATTAGGTTATGAACAATATTTAGCTTCAAAAGGAATTTTTGTACCTCAAACACAATTGAAAGAAATTTTAAAAGATTTGAAAGAATTGATTAAAATTACAAAACCGAAAAAGCTAATCATAAATGGAGATTTAAAACATGAATTTGGAAAGGCAAGCGAACAAGAATGGAAAGAAGTTAGGAAATTAACTTCTTTTCTTGAAAAAGAAGTTAAAGAAATAATTTTGGTAAGAGGAAATCATGATAATTATTTGTTAACGATTGCATCTCATTTGGGTTTGAAAGTTTATGACCCAATTTATTGTCAAAAAGAATTTTGTTTTACTCATGGTCATAAAAAAGTGGATATCCCAAAAGAATGTAAATTTTTGATAATTGGCCATGAACAACCAGCAATTTTGCTAAGAAGTGGTTTAGATAGAATTAAAATTCCAGCTTTAATCTATGGAAAATGGGAAAGAATTAATTTAATTTGCCTGCCAAGTTTTTCTCCTCTAGCTTCTGGAGTTGCAATTAATGCTATTGAAAAAGAAGAGCTTTTAAGTCCAATTTTAAAAGAAGCAAATTTAGATAATTTTAAAGCAATAGGGTTTGATAAAGAAGTTGGAGCTTTAAAATTTCCAGAAATTAGAAAAATAAAAGTTGAAATTGAATAAATAATTATGGAAAAAAAGATTAAATCTTCTAGAATTGGATTTATTTCAAACTATTTTCTTGGAATTTTGGCTTTAGTTTCATTGGCATTGCTTTTACCTTACTTTTCTTGGGAAAGAATTACTTCAGACTTATTTTACTATGTTTCTTTCTTTGCAATTTTGTTGATTGGAGTTGGTTTAATAGAATATCCAGAATGGCAAAGAATATATCGATATTATTTGGTGGATAATCTTGGAATTACAAAAATAGAAGGAATAATTAGGAAAAGAAAAAATTCAATTCCGTATTCGAATATTTCTAATGTTGAGTTAAAAAAGGGAGTTTTAGGAAGAATTTTTAATTTTGGAGACATTATTGTTCATGGTTTTAACGATAAAATTGTAATAGAAAAAGTAAGAAATCCAGATATCATTTATGATAGGATTAAAGGAAGGATTAAACCAATAAGGATTAGAGAAAAAGTTGAAAAAACTTTGAAAGAAGATGTTGAATTTACATCTTTCGAACCAACACCTTCTAAATCAACTAAAGAAAAAGAAGAAGTAAAGTTTTTTTAATTGATTTATCTTCTTTATTTCATGAAAGTTTACTTTGAGACTTATGGATGTGCAGCAAATTTTAACGATACAGAAATAATGAAAGGATTGTTAGTGAAAGAAGGATTTGAAATTACTGATAAAATTGAAAATGCAGATTTGTTGATAATAAACACTTGCAATGTAAAAGTTCCTACAGCAAATAGGATGATTGAAAGAGTTAAAAAACTTTATTCTTTTGGTAAGCCTTTGATAATTGCTGGATGTATGGCAAAAACTGAAAGAGAGAGATTGGAAAAAATTGCGCCAAAAGCTAGTTTTATTGGTCCAAATTCAGTTTTGAAAATTGTTGATGTTGCAAAAGAAACTTTAAAAGGAAAAAAAGTTGTTTTTGTTGAAGATTTGGATATACCAAAACTTGGATATCCTAGAATTTCAAGGAATCCAATAATTGGAATTGCTCAAATTTCCCAAGGATGTTTAGGAAATTGCTCCTATTGTATTGTAAAATTTTCAAGAGGAAGATTGAAAAGTTATCCTTTAGATCTAATAGTTAAAGAAGTTGAAAATTTGGTAAAAAACGGAAAAAAAGAAATTTGGATAACTAGTCAAGATAATGCTGTTTATGGTTTTGATATAGGATTAAATTTAGCTAAACTTTTAGAAAAAATTGTTGAAATTAATGGAAATTTTTGGATAAGAATTGGAATGATGAATCCAGCTTTTCTTTCAAATTTTTTAGATGAATTAATAGAAGTTTATAAGAATGAAAAAATTTTCAAATTTGTTCATTTACCAGTGCAATCAGGAAGCAATAAAGTTTTAAGAGATATGAAAAGAGGATATACAGTTGAAAAATTTATTGAAATTGTTGAAAAATTTAGAAAAGAAATTAAAGATATTACAATTGCTACAGATATAATTGTTGGATATCCTACTGAGAAAGAAGAAGATTTTGAACAAACAATAGAATTAATTGAAAAAATTAAGCCTGATATTGTAAACATTTCTAAATTTGGAGCTAGACCATTAACAGAAGCTTCAAAGCTTAAGCAATTAGATCCAAGAATTATTAACGAAAGAAGTAAAGTTTTGTATAATTTAGTAAGAAAGATTTCTTTTGAAAACAATCAAAAATGGTTAGGATGGAAAGGAAAAGCTTTGGTTGATGAAATAAAAGAAGAAAATAAGTTTGTTGCTAGAAATTTTGCATATAAATCAATTTTTCTAGAAAGCAAAGAGAAAATATTTGGAAAATTTGTTGAAGTTAAAGTTGAAAAAGTATTTTCTAACTTTTTGAGTGCCAAACTTTCTCGAATATTTTCCTAATTTTTTGAACATCAGCTTTTCCTCTTAATTCTTTCATTACCAATCCAAAAACTTTTTCTTTTAGATATCCCCTATTTTGACTTACAATTCTTCTTACAATTTCTTCAATTTCTTTTTCACTTATTTTTAATCCCAATTTTTCTATAGCATCTTCAACTTTAGCATTTTCATTTTTAGCTAAAAATTCAACAATCTCTTCAATAGCCTCTTTTGCAATTTCTTTTTTTCCAATTAATTCAAAAATTTTCATAAACTTTTCATCGCTAATTTTTTCCAAATCAATTCCTTTTCTTCTTAAATCTTTAGCCTTTATAACAAAGAAATTTGCAACAATTTTTGGCTCAATTTTAACTTTTTGAACAATTTTTTCAAACAATCCAAAAAATTCTGATTTAATTAATAAAATTGCAATTTCTTTTGAAATTCCCATTTTTTCAATTTCTTTCAAAGTTTCTTCAAAACTTTTTGGTAATTTCTTTTCAATTTCTTTCAAATATTTTTTATCGATTGGAATTGGAGGTATATCTGTTTCAGGATATAACCTAGCTGCTCCTGGTAATGGTCTTAAAAATCTAGTAGTACAATCTTTATTAGCAGCTCTTGTCTCTTTTTCTAATCCATTTTCAATCAATCTTTTAACTTTATTCAAAATGAATTCAGCAACTTTTCCATTTTTATTTTCTCCAATTATTACAATAGCATCTTCTTTACTTGCTTTCAAAATTTTTCTTAGTTCTTCAAATTCTTTTTCCAATTTATATTTTTCCAAGTTTTCATCTGAATGAATAATTCCTTTAATTCCAAATGCTTTTGCATAATCAGCTAGCTCTTTTCCAAAAGTTTTTTCTCCACTTATTTTTTCTTTTAGCGGGCCAGAAAATTTTGGCAATTTAAAAGCAAAAATTCTAAATTTTTGTTCTAAAATTTTTTGAATTAATTTCGATTCACTTTTTTCAAAAATTTCTGTTACTTCAAAAACTTTTTCATTAATTTTTTCAATTCCTTTTTTTCTCACCTTTTCTCTAATTTCATTTAACTTCAATTGTCTTTCAACTTCCAATTCAATAATTTTTGCTATATCCTCTAACTTCTGAACTCCCTTAATTTCGACTCTTGCTCCATTTTTTATAGAAACATTCAAATCTTGTCTAATGCTTCCAATTCCCCTTTGAACTTTTCTAGTTAATCTTAACATTAGACCAATCTTAAAAGCAATTTCTTGAATTTCTTTTGGAGTAAAACCTTCAAGCAATCCAGTGCTAATTTCAATCAAGGGAATTCCAATTCTATCTAACCTAAAATAAACTTTATTTCCTTCTTGTTTTACCAAACCTGCAGATTCTTCTTCCAAGCTTATTTGACTAATTTCAATTTTTTTACCATTAAATTCCATATATCCATTCAATCCAATTACGGCAGTTCTTTGGAAAGACATTGGAGTTGAACCATCTGTTATAATTTTTCTCATAACATGAATTTCATTAGGAATTGAACAATTGAACATTCTTGCAATAATTAAAGAAATTTCTAAAGCTTCTTTGTTTAAAGGTAAAGGAGGAGCTTCGTCTATATCAATTTCACAAACATTAGGATATATCAAATAAATAAACTCTCTATCTCTTAATTCTTCATATTTTGCAGCAATATCTTCTTCTCCAAGCTCACTAGCAACAGGATGTTGTTTTCTAACAATTTGTCCTGTAGGATTTCCTTCCCAAATTTTGGCTTCACATCTACAAAAAAGTTTTTGCTTAGTAGCTAATCTTTGATGAATTTCAATCCCAGCTTTCAAACCAACTTTTTTCCAATCAATTTCCATCAAATAGAATTTGAGAATCTAAAATTAAATGTATTTTCCAATTAAATCATTTACCAATTTTTTCATTTTTTCAATTTCTTCTTTCTTATTTGAATCAATCACAATTCTAATTAATGGCTGAGTGTTAGAAGGTCTAATTACAATCCAACCATTTTCAAAATAAATTTTAACTCCATCTAGTGTTGAAATCCTATATTTTCTTTCAACTTCTTTTTTAATTTTTTCAATAATTTCATACTTTCTTTCATTTTCTACTTCAACATTCATTTTTTTAACATAAGTTTTTGGCAATTTTTTAACAATTTCATTCAAACTTTCTTTTAATTTACTAAGCAATTCAATCATTTTTGAAGAAGCATAAATTCCATCATCTATAAATCCAATTTCTCTAAAATAAAAATGACTTGAAATTTCCCCAGCTAGCAAAGCATTTTCTTTAATCATTCTTCTTTTAATATTAACTGTTCCAACTTTCTCTTCTATTGGAATTCCATTCCTTTCTTTAATCCATTTTTCTAAAAATGAAGAAGAAGTTACATCATAAATGATTTTTTCATTAGCTATATCATAAAACTCACAAAATAAAGCTAAAACTTGAGAGCCATTTAAAACATTTCCTTTATTATCCACAAAAACAGCTCTATCACAATCCCCATCATAAGCAATTCCCAAATCAGCATTTAATTCAATTACCTTTTTTTGCAATTCTTTCAAATTTTCTTCAGTAGGTTCTGGTAAATGACCAGGAAAAGAAGGATCTATTTTTTCATTCAAAACATAAAATTCAACATTTAATTTTTCCAACAACTTAGGAACAACCAAATTAGCTACACTATTGCAATTATCAACAACAACTTTTATTTTTCTATTTCCCAAAGAAATTTTCCTTAACACATCCTCAATATAATCTTCTATTATTCTTTGATAAACTTCTAACTTTCCATTTCCTTTGCATTCAAAATTTTCTTTTAAAGCAATTTCTTTAATTTTTTCTAGGCCATATCCTCTTCCGATCATCAAAGCATTTTTTCCAAGCAATTTAATTCCATTATATTCTGGGGGATTATGACTAGCAGTTACCATTAATCCCCCATCTAATTTAAACTTAATAATTGCATAATATAGCAAGGGAGTTGGTAAAATTCCAAAATCAATTACATCAACTCCACATTCATTCAATCCTTTTATCAAAGAATTTTTAATTTCTTCACTTCCATTCCTTATATCTCTACCAATTCCTACTTTCTTTGGTTTTAAAAATTTTGCATAAGCCTTTGCAATTTTTTCAGCAATTTTTTCATTAATTTCATTTGGATATATACCCCTTATATCATATCCTCCAAAAATACTTTCTTTTATCATTTTTCAAACCTCTTTTCCAAATCTTCTTTTGTTTCAAATGACATCCACTTTTCAACTTTAATTACTTTAAATTTAATTCCTCTTTTAATTAATTCTTCTATTCCATCAGTTATATAATATTCAAATCTATTAGCATGTTTAACAAATCTCTTAGGAATTTTTTCCTTTACTTCAAAAATTTCTTTTCTAAGCAAATAAATTCCAGCATTTGCTAATCCTTTTCCTTTTTCTTTTTTCTCAGCAATCCCAATCAAATATCCATTTTCATCAACTTTTACACTTCCATATCTACTAACATCTTCAACTTCAAAAACACCAATTGCAAACTCTTTTAATCCTTTAAAATTTTTCAAAGAATTGAATTTTATATCTCCATTTAAAGCAATGAAAAATTCATTCCCCACAAATTCTTTTGCTCTATAAATTGCATCATAAGTTCCTAAAGGTTTATCTTGATAAAGAAAAGTTAAATTTCCAAATTCTTTTAACTTTTCTTCAAATAAATCTTCCCATTTTGGATTAATCACGATCCCAATTTCATCGATCCCAATTTCTTTCAATTTTTCAATTATAAAAGAAATTATTGGTTTTCCTTCATGTTCAATTAAAGGTTTTGGGATATTTGCTTTCATTCTAGAACCAAAACCAGCAGCTAAAATAATTCCTTTCATAAATCTAACCTAAATTCCTTTCCCCAATCTTTGAATCCATTCTTTAAATAAAATTTATGAACTTCTTTTCTTTTATATCTAGAAGTTGCTATAATTTTGTAACAATTCATTTTCTTAGCGATTTCAATTGCTTTTTTGACAATTTTTGTTCCAATTCCCTTTCTTCTAAATTTTTCATCAACAAAAACATCTTCTAGCAAAGCATAAGGCTTGTCATGCAAATCATTCCAAATTAAATATAATCTTGCTCTTCCAATTTCCTTTTTTCTTTTAACAAAAGAAATTTTAATTCCTTTTGTTATAAACTCAACTTCAACAAATTTCATCATTTCACCGTTACACTTTTAGCTAAATTTCTTGGTTTATCAGGATCATAACCTCTTATCTTAGCTAAATAATAAGCAAGTAATTGCATAGGAATTATTTGCAAAATACAATTTGCAATTCCATTTTCAGGAACTTTTAACCAAATATCAAAAACTTCATTTCTTTTTGAACTAACTCCAATTATAAAAGCTCCTCTTGCTTTTAATTCAATTGCATTAGAAATTATTTCATCATGATTTTCTTTAGAATCAAAAACAATTACTGGAGTTTCATTTTCTATCAAAGCAATTGTTCCATGTTTTATTTCACCACCAGCAAAAGCTTCAGCATGAATGTAAGAAATTTCTTTTATTTTTAAAGCAGCTTCTAAAGCAGTTACAAATTCTAAACCTCTTCCAATCAAAAATATATGTTCTTTTTCCTTCAATTTTTCAGCAATTTTTTTAACATATTCTCTAAAACTTTTTGCTGTTAATTCTAAAGAAATATCAGAAATCGCTTTTAATTTGTTAATTCCATCTTCCAATTTTCCATTCAATGCATAAGAAAGTAAAATTATTAAAGAAAGTTGTGAAACATAAGTTTTTGTTGCAGCTACTCCAATTTCAATTCCAGCATTCATCAACAAATAATCATCAGCTTCTTTTGTTAGCGAAGAACCATTTACATTTGTTATAGCTAAAACTTTAATTCCTTTTTTCTTTGCAATTCTAACAGCTTCTAAAACATCTGCAGTTTCTCCACTTTGAGAAATTGCTATTATCAAATCATTTTTGTTTAAAGAATTTACAAAATGTTTAAATTCGCTAGCTAAAATTGCTGAGGCAAAAATTTTGTTATACTTTGAAAAAATGTAAGAAGCAGCTAAGCTTGCATGATAAGAGGTTCCAGCAGCAACTAAAAAGATCTTTTTTGCTTTTTTAATTTCTTTTGCAAAATTTTCAATTTTTTCTTTATTTTGCAAGATTGCTCTTTTAATTGTTTGACTTTGTTCCAAAATTTCTTTAATCATATAGTGCTCATAATTTCCCTTTTCAACATCTTCTATTCCAAAAGAAATTTCTTCAATTTCAATTTTCCTTTTCTTTCCAACTAAATTTTCAATTTTAAAAGAATTCTTTGTTAAAACAACAAAATCGTAATTTGATAAATAAACAACTTTGTTTGTAAATTCAAGTAAAGCAGGTATATCGCTAGAAATAAAAAACTCATTTTCACCAATTCCCAAAACTAAAGGAGAATCTTTTCTTATGGCAATTATTTTTTCTTCATTTTCATTTATAGCTAGAATTGCAAAACTTCCTTTTAAATTCAAAAAAACAAATCTAGAAGCTTCTTCAAAGCTATATCCTTCTTTCATTAATTCTTCTACATAATGAGCAATTACTTCACTATCAGTTTCACTTTCAAATTTATGTCCTTTCCTTTCAAGCATTTTCCTAATTTCCAAAAAATTTTCAATTATTCCATTATGAACAATTGCAATTTTTTTAGAACAATCTAAATGAGGATGTGCATTTATATCGTTAACTTTTCCATGAGTTGCCCATCTAGTATGAGCAATTCCCAAATTTCCCGGCAAACTTAAAAAATTCAAAATTTTATTAACTTCATCAATTTTTCCTTTTCCTTTTTTAACAAAAATTTTCTTGCTTAAAGTAGCTATTCCACAAGAATCATATCCTCTATATTCAAGCCTTTTAATTCCTTTAAGTAAAATTGGAGAAGCTTTTCTAAATCCAATATATCCAAAGATTCCACACATGTTTATTCATCTATTAGAGCATTTACCATTTTAACAAAAGTAAACCCACAATCTAAACATTCATAAGAGTTTGGATAACTTCCATTTGTTATTAAAATGTTTTCTGAACCACATTTTGGACATCTCATAATTTTCTCAATTTACTTAAGAATTTATAAAACAATCTTAAAAATTGAAACTAACTATTTAGCTTTTGATTTGGTAAAAAAGAAAAATTTTCTTTAGACCATTAAAAATTTATTTAAAATACTATAATCTAGTTTTTATGGAATATTTTGTCGAAGAAACTGATTCGAAGGAAAAAATTTACGAAAGTCTAGAAATTAAAAATTCAAAAGCTTTAGAAATTCTTTCAAACCCTTTAGCGATTAAAATTTTAAAGCTTATTTATAAAAAGCCAAGTTGTGCAATGGATATAGCTAGGGAATTGAAAGTTCATGAACAAAAGATATACTATTACATTAGAAAGTTAGAGAAGCTTGGAATAATAAAATTAGTGAAGAAAGAGGAAAGAGTTGGCGCTGTTGCTAAAATTTATTCTTTAAAATATCCAGTTTTTTCTTTTAAATTAATAGATGAACCAAAATTAATTGCTCCAAAAAAATCTTTGGTTAGAATTGATTTTTTTGAACCTTTTGTTAGAAATGGAAAATTTAATTCTCTTATAGTTGTGGGTTCGCCAGATCCTCATGGCAAATATGGGGCAAGAGCTAGTGATGGATATGCAGCTATTGATTTAGCACTTTTTTTAGGAAGAATTTCTAACCAAAGTCCAATCATAAATTACAAACTTGATACCCAAATTACAAAAGATGATTTGAAAAAAAATTTAATTTTGGTTGGTGGTCCTAAAGTTAACATATGGATTGATAAAATAAATGAAAAACTGCCAATTAAATTTGTAAAAGAAAAAGAATGGGCTGTTTATTCTAGTTTATCTAAAAAATATTACTTTGAAGATGATATCGGAATTGTTGTTAAAATGAAAAATCCTTTTAATAAAAAATCATGGATTTTAGTTTTAGCAGGAAAAAGATTTAAAGGTACAAGAGCTGCAACTTTAGCAGTAATGAAACATTATGACGAAGTTGCTAAAGGAAATAAATATAATAGCAAAATAATTGCAAAACTTGTTTTGCCATTAGATAGAGATTCGGATATGATAATAGATGATGCAATTTTTGTTGAATAAATCAATAAAGAAAAGTTTCTAATTTTAATTTTTCACTAATTTCTCCAGCAATATTCTTTTGCATTAACTCTTTAATTTTTTCCATTTTTTTGGTATGCCCAAGAACCCACATAAGCTTTACATAAGCAACTTCTGGAAGCATATCTTCAACAAAAATTACTCCTCTCTTATACAATTCTCTTAAGTTATGATAAATTGTTGGATGTGTTTTTCCATATAAGCATTGAGAAGTTATTACTATAGGAATTCCAGAATTTATCGCATTTTCAATTTTTGGAATTATAGATTTTTTGCTAAATGTTGGTACATGCCCTAAACCAGTTCCTTCAATTACAAATCCCTTATATCCCTCTTTTATGTAAAAATCGAAAATTTTTGGCTCAAAACCTGGATATACTTTTATTAAAGCAACTTTTTCTTCCAGCTTATCATCAACTTTAACTTTTCCTTCTCTTTTTTTTCTATAATTTTCATTCAAAATTTCAATCTTTTTAGTTTTCCAATAAATTTTTGCTATTGGTAAATCATTTATAGGTCTAAATGCATCTCTTCTTGAAGTATGCATTTTTCTAACTTTAGTTCCTCTTATAGCAAAACAGTAATCATCATTTATAGAACCATGCATTATAACTAAAACTTCAGCAACATCGCTATTAACCAAAAAATTTGCAGCACAGCTTACATTCATAACAGCATCACTACTTCCTCTATCAGAACTTCTTTGAGAACCAACTAATGCAACTGGCTTAGTTAAATTTTGAAGCATAAAGCTTAAAGCAGCACTAGTAAAATGCAAAGTATCTGTTCCATGAGTAACAATTACTCCTTCTTTTCCATCATTAATTTCTTTTGCAACTTCTTTAGCAATAATTTTCCAATCTTCTGGAAGCATATCTTCGCTCATTTTTTGCATTATTTGTTTAACTTTCAAGTTTGCAATTTCTTTTAAATCTGGAATTTGTTGAACTATTTCTTTTGCAGAAAAGGAAGCATAAACTCCACCACTTCTATAATCAATTTTGCTCGCTATTGTACCTCCAGTCGATAAAATTGATATCCATTTAAAATCTTTCCTAAACTCAATTTTATCTTCTTTAACTTCTTTTTCTTTTTTCAATTTCCAAATTTTTTCAATTTTTTCAATTTCCAAAATTTCTTCCCAATCAATTCCCAAATTATATCCATTTTCAAGCTTAATTATCAAAGAATTTTTATTTCCGAGCTCAATTCTTGGCATTAAAATTCCTTTTAGTATTTTCCCATCTTTCTTTCTAATTTCAATTAAATCTCCAACTTCAATTTTTTTCTTTTTCAAAAAATTTTCAATTTCTTTAGGATATTCCATAATTGGATATCTATGAATTGAAAAATAAATTAATCATCTATGTTTAATTTCAATTACATCTCTATGCTTAAGCTCATAATCACCACTTAATTTTCTTTTTGTTCTAGCATCAATTCCAGCTATAAATTTTTCTCCAATTTCAGAATGAATTTTAAAAGCAAATTCTTTTAATTTAGTTCCTTTTTCAACCAAAAAAACATCTGGCAAAACATTTCCTTTTTTATCAGTTAATTTATTGACATCAGCAACAGGATATACAGCAATAAAATTCAAAATTTCAAAAACAATTTTATTTAAACATTCTTGCACTCCAGTTGATCCAAATTTTTTAATTATTTCTTTTATTTTTTCCAATCCTTTTCTTTGAGCTTCATTCAAAATTCCTTTTATTTCAAATCCATTTCCAGGCAAATAATTGATTAATCCAAGCTTTGCAGCTTTCTTTAAAGCAATTTCAGCTTCAGCACTTACAGGAATCAAATTCTTATATTTTTCTTTCAATCTTTCATAATTTTTTTGAGCTTCTTTCAAATCAATTTTATTTCCACAAATCAAGATTGGCTTTGCTAATTCTCTCAATCTTTTAGAAAATTCTTCCAAATTTTCGATTCCAACTTCTTCCAAAGCGATTTCAATATGCTCTTTTTTAACTTGCAATCCAGAAAGTAATTCAAAAAGTTTATTTTTCAATTCATTTTTATCCATCCTTTTCCAATTCCTAATTTTTTTCAAATTTCTTTCAATCACTTCATAAAACCATTTATTAATTTCATCCTCCAAAAATTTTATCTCAATTTCTGGATCAAAATTGCTTGTTGGCTTTCCTTCTTCATCTGTCAATCCAGATAAATCAACAATTTGAATTAAACCATCTGCTTGTCTTAGCTCATCTAAAAATTTATTTCCAATTCCTCTTCCCAAATGACTTCCAGGAATTAGACCTCCAACATCGATCAATTTAATAGGAATAAATCTTTTTCCATTTAAACAAAATCCTTGCCTAGGATTACATTTAACTCCAAACTCTTTACAAACACAATCTATGCTTACATAAGCAATTCCAACATTTGGCTTAATGGTTGTAAAAGGAATTGAGCTAATTGCAACTTCTATCATAGTTGCAGCTTTGAAAAAACTACTTTTTCCAGCTGAAGGTTTTCCAACTAATCCAATTATCATAAATTAAACTTTCTTTCAAAAAATTAAAAAAGAAAAGGAGTAGAAGGAATTGATGAAATTCTTGTGAAGATAATTGTGTACATTCCTGCAAGTATTGCCATCGAAATTAAGATTGTTATTATGTAGATTACTATATAGCTTTCATTGTAAAATTCTTTTAAGCTTCTGAAAAATAGTGAAAGACCAAAAGCTACAAGTATAGTTTCTATTATTGCTGAAATTAGATATAGTGAAGTTAAAAAGTTTATTAGATAAACTGAAATTAAAGTTCCTACTGAAATTGGATATAAAGCTAATACAATTGATTTAAGAGAAAGGAAGAATTTTCCTTTGTCAGAAAACACTTTAAAAACCAAATTTAGAATGTAGCTTTCTATTAAAATTCCTACTATCAAAATTACTGCTAATGTTATAACAAAAGCTGAAATTTCTGTATAGCTTGTTAAAGAAGTTCTTACTAATGGTACAAAAGAAATTGCTAGTAAAATAGCTTCAACTATTAGCATGCTAGCAATTTCCTTTTCATTTTTTCTATTCTTTTCTTTCTTTATTGTTTTGGTAGGATTTTTTAAGATATCTAGAAAAAGTTTGCACATGATTTAAATTTAAATTTTAAAATTTAAATTCCTAGAACCTCTCTAAATTTTCTTTCAATTTCAAAAGTTAATTTTCTACAAGCATCCAAATGTTTTCTTCTAACTCTATACAAAAATAAAAAGTTATACATATGCAATAAAGCTTTGTAAAATTTTGTCTTTTGAAATGCAGTATTTAATTTGTATTCAGTTACTAGCTTAGAAGAAATTTTTAGAGTAAGTCTGCCATTTGGATTGTTTTTATCGCTAGGTTGATATCCATGCATCATTACTTCAAATACTCCTTTTGTTCTCCATGCAAATGGCTTTTCAGCACTTACTCTTATAAAAAATTCTCTTGGATCTGTAGTTATATCCCACCTAAATTCTAGTTCATAATATTTTGAACTTCCGATTTGTAAAGTTTCTCTTAAAATTTGTTGAGTAACTCTATAAGCATTGAAAGGATCTTTTCCCTTAAAATTTATAACTATAAACCTTTGAGGAGCTAAACATTCGTCTATTAAAACCCAAGAGGCCATTTTACTCACTTAATGTATTCAAAAATTTCTTAATTTCTAATTGCAATCTAATTCCCAAATCTCTACATTTTTCAAGATATCTTAATCTAGTATCTTTATAAATAAGCTTATGGAAAAGCATCCTAAAAAATTCATAAAAAATTGATCTTTGCCACATGGTATCTTGAGGATATTCTGTTCTTAAAATTGGTTCAATTTTAATATTTAGCTTTCCTTCTCTTTCAAAGTTTTTACTAGGTTTAGCCTCTCCCTTTACATCAACTTTGATATACATATAAGTAAAACTATCAAATTCCTTTACAGCTTCTATGCTAAAACTAAATCTTTCAACTTCAGAACTCCTATCCCAATTAACTTCTTTCTCTTGTATATCTCTTTCATCAACTTGCAATTGCTGTGCAACAATTTTTTTAATTATTGGATAAATTTTATGGGGATTTGGACCTTCGTAATTAATTGTTGCATAAGAAATTCCAGGATATGGACTTCCTGGAGTATAACTAAAACAATCATCTTGTATTACAAGCTTAGTTCTAGCAAAAATAGGCATAAATTAATTTTTAATTTTTGTAATTAAATTTATGGATTTGCTAAATATTTTGCTTCTATTTTTTTCAATTTTTCTCTTTTTCGCTTCTTTTAATTCAAAATCTTTTAGAGCATTTTCACTTCAATTTTTATTGGCATCACTTTTAGTTTATTTAGCAATGGTAGGAATATGATGAATAAGATAGCTGGAATAATTTTGATAATAGCTGGAATAGGAATGATAATAGGTATGCCAGGAACTCTTGATTATCAACTAGAAGCCTTTTCAAAAACCGGAGTTTTCTTTGGAATTTTATTAGTTCTTATAGGAGCAATTCTTTTTGTACTTTAAACATAATTAACAGAAAAATCAAAATTAAATTATGGAAAGAGATATATATCCAGAAGGTCCATTTCCTGATTGGAGTGGTGATTTAAAGCCAGGTACTGGCATTAATGTCGTTCCTTTAAACCAAAACATTTTATTAAATTATACTGGACCACCTGGTTCTGGAACAGCAGCTTACTACAAAATTTCAACTTATTTGCCAAAAAGAGGATTTGTTAGATATAAGCTTGATGAATGGATATACGTTTCTCCAGTAAATAAACCTTATTTTGATTTAACAATTTCTCAAAGAGAAGAACTTCAAAATAAAATTAAAGCGCATTTAGCAAGCATTGCAAATGCAATTTCTGATTTGGAATTAGGTGAACATGATTTAAGAAAATACAAAGAATATATGGATTATTTCAATAAAATAGAGGAAGGAAAAAAGTTAATAAAAGAAGGAAAAGAAGAAGAAGGAAAGAAATTAATTTTAGAAGGAAATCAAACTTTAAGATCGATTTTTATAGATATGGTAGATGTTCATACTGGAGAAGGAATTTCTATGAGATCTATAGCAATTAGATGGCCAACTATAATTTCAGATTTTATGAAGTTAAATGATGAAGATATCGATCCTAAAAAAATTGCTGAGAAATTGCAAGTTACTGAAGCTGAAGGAGTTATTTTAGCGACAAAAAATAAACTTTTCGTTGAATGGAAAAAAATGTTTTTTGAAACTGTTAAAAATAGATATCAAAGGCTTTTAAGTTTAGTTAATGCTAGGAGAGCTTCTGTTGAGGAATATAAGAAAATGGTTAAACCATTAATTGCAAGGTATAAAATGATTTCTGATGCTTTAGAAAGCCCAAATTTGAGAGCTACTACAAAAAAGTTATTTTTTAGACCAGATGCCCAAGCTTTCAGCATAGATTTTATGAGAATTTGGGCATGGAGGCCAATTTTGCCCTATGAAAAATACAGACCTCCAACAGAATCTCCTTCTACAACAATTTCTTTAGAAAAAGCAGGATTTACAAAAAAAGAAATTGAATATATTAAAAAAATCGTTGAAGCAAAAGGAGAAACCTTTAAGAATGAAATTAATGCTTTGCCAATTCCTAAAGCAGTAGATTCTGTTTTAAGAGATATTGTTAAAAGAATTGAAAAGAAATATCAGGTTATAATTACTCCTTATGACGTTTATGAAGCAATTAAGGAATTGAGCTCTTATTATACTTACAAAATTGAAGAAACTCAAACACATGAAATTTGGCCATTTTCTCCTTACTTTGTTTTTCTAGATATACCAATCATGAGAACGATGATTAAACTGCCAAATGGTGCAGAGTTAGAAGATTTTGAAATAAATACTTTTAAAGCTTATCTTAAAACTCAAAATATAATTTTGGGTCATATGCTTGAATTAAAAGCAATAGATAAAAAACTTGAAAAAGAAATTGGTTTGCTTTTGGGAGAATTTGGTTTGCTTGAAGGAAAAGAAGTAGAAATTTCAAAGGTTTTATCTAGCGAATATCCATTAATTTTCCAAAATGGTGGTTTTGAACAAATGTCTTTAGAAAGTAGTGAAGAGGTTGGAAAAATTAAAAAAACATATAAAGTTGAAAAAACAATTCAAAAATTTTCTTCTATTTTAAATAATCTTGGATGGCAGATTGCTTTTTTCGCAGCAAAAACTCCTTATGAACATGCATTCAAAGATAGATTTACAAAGTTTTACTTTAATGTTACAGCTATATATTGGTTAGAAATAATTGGATTATTGAATAGTCATTTTAAAGTTCCTTTGTAGGTAGATAAAAATGGAAGAAGAATTTCAATTAAAGCAATTTCAAGTTGCAAGCTCAACAGGAATTTATTACGCAGCTAGAGATGAAAGTTTAGCAACGACTTTAAGAAAAGTTGGATATATTTTGACAAGAGGAGTTAATGCAACAGAAATTGCTTTGGATGTTGCTCATGAAATTCAATATACAGAAAGCAAAGAAATTAGATATTTAGCAAACAAGCAAGGAATTACTTTGCTTTTGCATGGTAGCTTAACGATTCCTTTTGAAATTCCTGAAATTAGTGATTACGCTCAAGCTCAAAATCATGCAAGATTATCTCTAAAATCAGGAATTTTTATAGGAGCTAAATATGTTCTTTTTCATTCTTGTTTGCACTTTTGGCCGGAATTAATTACTTATACTAGTCATAAGCTTGAAATAATTCCTTGCTCTCCAGATGGTTTATTCATTTCTTTTTTGTTAAATAAAGATGAAAAGCTTAGAAAGTGGTTTATTGAAAGATATGGGTATAAAGAAAATTGGGCTGGATATATTTTGCCAAGAGAAAGAATTTTAATTTATGATGAAAAACAAAGAGCAAAGATTATTAGAATTTTGGAAGAATTAGGAAGAAGAAAGAATATAGATTTAGGAAATCTTGAGAGAATTAGACATTCTCCTAACCCTGCTGAATTAGGAACAACTCTCTTGGCTGAATTGGTTGCTAGAGGAGTGTTAACCGAGCAAGAATATAAAGAGGAGATTAAAAAAATTGAGAATGCTAACAAAGAGGCTATAAAAGAAACTTTAGAAGAATTTTTGTCTAGCAATGAACATTTTAAATGGAGAATGAAAGAAAGATTGGCAAGGCTTTGGGATACTTTCAATATAATTGCTCATTATGTTTGGTTTAATAGAGAAAGAAATTATATTTGGCAAGAACTTACCAAACTCTCAAGATATAATTCTTTAATTAAAAAACTTTTGAATGAATATGAGCAAAATGGAAAAAAAGAACAAAGCTTTTTGGAATATGTTTGGGAAAATTATGTGGAGGCTGGTAAGGCAGAAGCTGAAGTTTTTAAAGAATTTTTCTATGCTTTAGTTGCTGGACAAATGCTTTTAGGTCATTTAGAAAATTTGGTTAAATGGCTAGAAGGAAAAGAAAAGGAAAGTATTCAGAAAATAATAGAAGAGGAAGTTAGAAGTGTTGAAAAAGATGAAGAAATTGCAAGAAAAGAAATTGAAGAACTTAAAAAGAATGCTGAAAATGTGATGATCACAGTAGAAGTTCCAGATTCAAGAAGTCCTGAGTATGCTGGAAGATATAATTTATGGAGACCTTCTCAAATTTTAGCAGTAGTAAAAGCCGCAAGAAAATATTTAGAAGAAAAAGGTTATACCCATGCGAACAAAATCTTTATGACAATTGATTTTGAGCATATAGCTACACATGGAGTTGATCCTTGGGAAGAATTAAACATGTTTGTAAAAGATCATCCAGATGCTGGGAAATATATTCTTTCTATCCACTCTAATTATCCAAATCCTTTACATCCACACTTACCATTAGAATTTGGGGATATCAATTATTATAAATTGTTTTGGATTTTGAGGCAAGCAGGTTTGGGAAAATATCATAAAGTTTATTTGATTTTTGAAAGAGGAGGAGGACAAGATCCTTTCAAAAAAAGCATAATGGTTTTAAAAACTGTTGCAAGGATGTTAGAAAAAGATATACCACCAGAAAAATTGCCACCAGAATTTTTTGGATTATCTAGTAGAGAAATTGGAGCAATTGAAAGACAAATGGCAATAATTAAAGAGCATGCTTTTGATCCATTGCAAGGTATGCTTGTTGTTCCTGAAGAAAAGCATACATTTTTGGGAAAAGCAGCTGTTGAGAAAGGAAAAGCTGAAGTTTGGAAGAAAGAAGAACTTAGATAATAATTTATTGGAAAAAAATCCAAATTTTAGATATCATGAGCTTAGAGGATTTGGAAAAAGAGCTTGGAAGTTCTGAAAAAGAAGAAAAAAAGGTTATATCCGAAGATAGAAAAAAAGAACTTTATTCAAAAGTTGTTAAATTTACATCTGAAATTAGAAAAAGGTTTGGTGATTTAGTTAAATCTGTTTTAATTTTTGGTTCTTTTGTTAGAGGGGATATAAAACCAACTAGCGATGTAGATGTTTGGGTAATTTTAGACGATACTGCTACAAAATCAAGTGAAGATTTAGAAAAAATTGTAGCTAGATTACATTTAATTGCTAGAGAAATTGGAGATTTGCATGTTCAAACAACAGGCTTAACAGAATTTTGGGATTGGATTAAAAAAGGAAGTCCTGAATTAGTAAGTTTTTTAAGGTATGGTTTAGTAATTTACGATACTGGTTTTGTTAAGCCTATTCAAAGAATGTTGGAAAAAGGATTATTGCCGCCTAGCGAAGAGACAATTAGCTTAAAAGCAAAAGTAGCAGAAACTAGGTTGAAAAAAATTAAAGGAGAAATCGCTTCAATGATTTTTGATTTAAGATATGCTGTTTTAGATATAGTACAAGCAGTTATAATGCATTTTTATAAAGAGCAAACAGATGCTAAAGGAAGCATTAAATTTTTAGAAAAAATGGTTGAAGAAGGAAAAATTGAAAAAGAATATTTAGATTTGTTTAAAGAAATCGATAAAATTTGGAAAGATATTGATCACAAAATAAAAGAAGCAAGTGTAGATGATTTAAAAAGAGCTTATGAAATTGCAAATAAAATAGTTGATAAATTTAAGGAATTAATTCCAAAAGATATTTTAGAGGTTTTTTGAATGGCTGAAGAAAAATTAACCAAAGATCAAAAAGAAATAATGGAAAAAATGAAAAAATTTGCTAATGAAGTTGTTTCTAAGTATAAAGATTTAATAAAGTCAGTAGTTATGATGGGAAGTGCAGTAAGAGGGGAAATTAAACCAAAAAGCGATATAGATGTTTTTGTTATTTTAGATGATACTCAATTTGAGCTAAATCAAGATCAAAGAGAAAAAATTGATGATGAAATAGAAAAAATTGCTAAGAAAATTGATGAAAGAATTTCTGTTCAACCAAATTATACTTTGACAGAATTTTGGGATTATGCAAGAGTTGCACATCCAATAATCTACAATTTTATAAAAGAAGGAATTGCTTTATACGATACTGGATTTTTTGCTCCTCTACAAAAGCTTTTGAAAATGGGAAAAATTCCAACTACTAGAGAAGCTGTTGAAAATTATATGGAAAGTGCTCCTAAAAAATTAATGAGAGCAAAGACTGTTAAGCTTTTGATGCTTGCTGAAGATTGTTATTATGCAATGCTAAATACCGCTCAAGCAGTTTTAATGTTTATGGGAAAAGAACCTCCAGTTCCTAGTAAAGCTTATGAAGAAATTAAAAAACATTTGGTTGATCCTGGAATTTTAGAGCCAGAATATGCTGAATGGCTTAAAGAAATAATTGAAATTAGGAAGAAAATTGAACATAAAGAGCTTACTGATGTAAAAGGAGCATTTGTTGATGAATGGTTAGAAAAAGCTGAAAAGTTTGTTAAGAAAATGTTTGCAATTTTAGGAGCTTTAGAGCTAAGAAAAAAGGAAGAAGTTCTAAAAAGAACTTATGAAGTAATGTATAAAGCTGCTTCTACAGCTTTGAAAAGTTTAAAAATAGAAGTTTCTTCAAAAGATGAAATTAAATCAAAGTTCAAAGAAGAATTCATTGATAAAGAAAGAATTGATCCTTACTATTGGACTGTTTGGAATAGAGTTGAAAAATTAATGGATTTGCTAAAACAAGGAAAAATTTTGGAAATTCCAGAAGATGAAGTTTATTCTTTAAGAGAAGATGTTAGAAGATTGATAAGAGATTTAGCAAAAGCTTTGAAGAAGGAAGGAATTGAATAATTAAATTTTAAACAATAAAGAATTTTTCAAAGCTTTTCTTGTAGCTAAGGCAATTTTTTTCATTAATTTAACATTTTTTGCTAATTCTTCTCTTTTAAATCTAGGAATTTCTAAATTGTATTTTTCTTTGACTAAAAGCAAGTAAAAAGTTTCTTTTGATTTTGAAGCTGCTTGAAAACCAAAATGATTCCAATTGTTTCCAATAAAAACTTTTGTTGGAATTCTTAACTTTTTCTCAAATTGTTTTTCCAACTTTGAAAGTTTTTTAGAAGAAGTATATCCATAAAAAATTACATCCAAGAATTTTTTGTTTTTAATTCTTTTTTTCAATTTTTGGATATTCAATTTTTCAATTTTTCTTTTTTCTTCAACTTTTCTAACTATTTTCTTATATCTTTCAACTTCTTTTTGATTCACAAAATTAATTTTCTTATATAATCCAACTAAAGCTATAATCCATTCAATCAAATAAATAAAAACAATTAAATCAGTCCAAAATTTTTTTGAAAATGAAAATTTTCTAAAATCGATTGTTTTCTTAAAAACTTTTTTATTAATATAAATTTTTGGCTCATAATTTTTTCTCTTTGAGCCTAAACTTTCTAAAAAAATCTGATATATCCATTCTTCCATTCCATTAAATTCATTTTTTATCAACAAATTAAATTTTGGATTTTGATAAATTGCTAAAGAAATTTGATTTGCAATTTCCAAAACTTTCAATAAATTTGAATTCATAAATTTCAAAAAATTTTCATAAATCTTAAAAACTCTTTCTTTTTTCCATAAATGAATTAGTAGTGGTAAGAAAAATAGTAAAGAAAAAGGATATGAAAATCTTCCAGCAAAATCTAGACTTTCATCGAATCTATAATCAAAAACTTTTTTTGAAGGATATCCAAGATTTTCAACTTTTTTTACATTTTGTTTATAGGTTAAAAAGATAAAGTTTTCTTTTGGAAAGAAATTTTCTAAAGTTTTAATTAACCTTAATGTTTCAAATGTTTTCATAGATTTTGAAATTACAATTATTTTTGTTCTTTCTTTGTTTAACTTAACTAACTTCTTCAAAATTTCTGGATCCAAGCTATCGATTATTTGAATTTTTTTAGAAATTTTTTCAAAAATTTTAATTCCATTTATAGATCCACCAAACCCAACAAAAACAAAATTATCAAAATCTTTTATTTCTTCATAAATTTTTTCAATTTTTTTCTCAAAATCTTTTTTTCTAGGGAAGTAAATCCAACCATCTAACCAATTTTTATCTTTAATCGAACTTCCAAAAATTTTTCTAATAAACTTAACATTTCTTTCTTTAATTGCTTTTTCAAAAACCTTCATTTCACTCATTCTAAAACCTCAACCAAATAAGCATAAATTAAAGGTAAAGCAATTGTTATATCTGAATTTAGAAAAACCATTTTAGATTCTTCTTTAACTTTATTCCAACTTACTGCTTCTCTAGGCCTAGCTCCGCTTAAACTTCCATCCCATTCAACTGCTGTAGAAATATAAACAACATAATCCAATCCTTCCTTAAATTGATTCCACCAAATTGTATGATGTTTAGATATACCCCCACCCAAAATTAATGCGCCACTTTTTTTAGCTTCCCAAATTATGTCATTTAGCAATTGCTCATCTTTAAGCAAATTAATAGAAAAATCTTTATGTTCATTTTGCCAGAAAAACCAAATTTGATATCCCACAGCACCATCTGTAATTCCAGGAACTATTACTGGAATTTTGTTTTTATAAGCCCAAAACAAAATTGAATTTTCATTGTTTATTCTTTTTCCCAATTCCCAAATCAATTCATAGCTTGCTAGCTCTTTTTTCTCTTCATCATAAATTTCTTTTAACCAAGCTTGCATTTTTTCTTCAATTATTTCTCCATAACTTTCCTTTGGAACAAAAATATTTCCAAGCCTATGAATTCCTTTTTTTCTTAGTTCCCAATCATCTGCCAAAAAACTTCCATGATAATAATCTCTAAAACTTCTTGCTAGATCATGATCTAAAGTTCCACAAGTTGTAATTATTACATCAAACCATTTTTTTCTAACCATTTCTCTTATAATTCCTCTAGTTCCGGTAGCAATTATATCTGCAGGAAAAGAAATAAAATTTATTGATTCTTTATCTCTAATCATTTCTTCAACTATTTTTGCAGCTTTTGCTAAATCTTTTGCTGAAAAACCACCAGAAGCTTCATATTGGTTAATTAATTCTGAAAAGGATATCCCTCTTTCAATTTTAAAATCGTCAACCTTTCTCATAACAATTTGTTTTTAGGCATAAAATTTAAAGTTATAAGTTTGAAAAATTGAAAATTATTTGATGGAATTTCTTAAAAAAGAAATAGCTAGCAAAGTTGAAAAATTTGGAATAAAAAAAGATTTAATTAAGTTTGAAATTCCTAAAGAAGAGTTTGGAGATTTAGCTTTACCTTGTTTCCAATTCTCAAAGCTTCTTAAAAAAAATCCAAATAAAATTGCTAAAGAAATTTCTAAAGAAATTGAAGAAATTGAATCGATTAAAAAAACTGAAGTAGTTTCTGGATATCTAAATATTTTTTTTGATTGGATAAAAATTGCAAAAAAATTTCTTCCAAAAATAGTTGAAGAAAATTTTGGAATTTCTCAAGTTTTTAAAAATAAGAAAATAATGATTGAGCATACAAGCGTTAATCCAAACAAAGCTTTGCATATAGGTCATATAAGAAATGCTTGTTTAGGAGATTCTTTAGCAAGAATCTTTCAATTTACGAATGATAGTTTGGTTATTGCTAATTACATAGATGATACGGGAGCTCAAGTAGCAGATATTATTGTTGGATTCGAATATTTGGGATTTCCTTTAAAAACAAATAAAAAATTTGATGCATACTGTGGAAATGATGTTTATGTTAAGGTTAATAAATTATACCAAGAAAATCCTTCTCTTTTAGAAAAAAGAAAGGAAGTTCTTAAGTTAATAGAAGAAGGAAACAATGAAATTGCTGAATTTGCAAAAGAAATTGTGACAAAAATTTTGTTATCTCAATTGGAAACTCTTTGGAGATTAAAAATTTTTTACGATGTATTAAACAAAGAATCAGATATAATTAAGCAAAAATTTTGGCAAATTGCTGTGGAGATGTTAAAATCAAAAAATTTAGTATACTATGATGAACAAAATAGATTAAAACTTAAACTTTCATTGCTTGAAGAATTCAAGAATTTAGAAAATCCAGATATAACTTTAGTTAGAAGTGATGGAACAACTCTATATGTTGCAAAAGATATCGCTTATGCAATGTGGAAGCATGGCTTAATAGAAAAAGATTTTAATTATGAAATTTTTGTAAAACAACCAAATGGAAAAAATTTGTGGATGACAAGTGAAAAAGGAGTAAAAGATCATCCAATTTTCAATAAAGTTGATATTTCGATAAATGTTATTGATAAAAGACAAAGCTATGAACAAAATTCGGTTAAAGCTGCTTTAGAATTAATTTCTGGTAAGAAAATTGATTATATCCATTATGATTATGAAGTTGTTGCTTTATCAAAAGAATCAGCAAAACAATTTGGAATTGAAAGCGAAAAAGAAATTGTGCATATGAGTGGAAGAAAAGGGATTTTCTTCAATGTTGATGATGTTTTAGAGAAATTGAAAGAAAAAGCAAAAAAAGAAATTAGAAAAAGAAATGAAAATTTAGAGGAAAAAGAAATTGAAGAAATTGCTGAAAAAATTGCAGTTTCTTGCTTAAGATATGAAATGGTAAAAGTTAGTAAAGATAAAATGATAGTTTTTGATTTAGAAAAAGCTTTAAGCTTAGAAGAAAATACAGCCGCTTATTTGCTTTATTCTTATGTAAGAGCAAATTCAATTTTAAAAAAGGCTGAAAAAATTGAAAAAGAGTTTGAAATTAAAGAAATTTGTGACCATGAAAGAATGTTAATTAAGAAAGTTGTTGAATTTCCTTCTGTTTTTATGAGAGCAGCAAAAGAGCTTAAACCCCATTTAATTGCTTTATATCTTTTCGATCTTTCAAAAATTTTCAATAAATTTTATGAGTTTTGTAGTGTTTTGAATGAAAAAGATGAGGAAATTAAAAAATTTAGGATATACTTAGTTTATTCTTTCTTAAAAATTTTGGAAAAAGGTTTTTATGTTTTGGGTTTAGAAAAAGTTGAAAGAATGTAAATTAAATGTTTCCTGAATGATCTTCCAACCAATTTTTAATCGCTCTTTTAATGTCAATTACAACTTTTTCTCCATTTGGTAAAGTTCTTCTTACAGTCATAGGAACCATTAAAGCTTTAAATTCTTCTTTTGCAATTTCTGTAGGATCTTTTTTATCAGTTTTTATTAAAACTGGAGCACCTAAAGAAATTTGTAAAGCTCTAGCAGATATAAGTCTTGCTACTTCAAATCTTGTTAATCTATCTAATGGCCACATACTTAGACCTTAAACTTAATTACATCTTTTATAAGATCTTGATGAGTTAGAAAGATTTGTCTACAACAATATCTTGTAACTCCTAAATCATCCAAAACTTTCTTAGGATCTTCTCCATTTTCAACTCTCTTTTGATATTCTTCCCATAAATGTCCAATAACTTTTCCACAACTAAAACATCTTACTGGAAATATCATTTTTTCTTCACCTTAAGCTGATAAAATTTATGTTCTATTTATCTTATTTAAAGTTTACTTTTCATAGAAATTTTAATGAAAAAGTTTGGATTGGATATGGAGGGTGTTTTAGTAGATATACATAGATATTGGATCGAACAAATGAATAAAGAATTTAATACAAACGCTTCTTTAGAAAATATCGATCAATGGTATTTTGAAAGCAAAGAATATGAGTGGTTAAATTGGAGGAAGTTTTTAGAAGATACTAGCAAATATTGGAAAGAAAGATGGATGGAAATTTTTCCAACAGAAAATAATCTTTCTAAAAAAATTTCAAGAATTAAAAAGCTTGGGTATGAAGTTTCGATAGTAACAAATAGAAATGGTTACAAAAATGAGATGCAAGCATGGTTGAGTTATCATGAAATTCCTTATGATAACTTTATATCACTTTCTGAAAGCAAATCTAAGGTTTATTTGAAAGATTCTGAAAATTTTGAAATTGTTATTGATGATAATCCAAATTTGATACAAGAACTAAGAGATTCTAATCTTTTAGTTTTAGTTTATGATAGACCTTGGAATAAATGTATAGAAGAAAAAGAAAATGTAAAGAGAGTTAAAAATCTTAATGAAGCAATTGATTTACTTGAAAATTTGATAAAAGAAATTTGAAAATCTTTTTTTAATTTTCAAGTCTTAAATTTCTTTTTCCATTCTCAAAATCCCTTATTGCTTCTCTAGATATCCCAATTCTTCTAGCTAATTCTTTTTGACTTAAACCTCTTTCTTTTCTTAACTTTTAGTTTCAAGAATTTTTCCAAGAGAAGGAATATTTCAAAAAATTTTATCTCTTTGATCTCTGTCGGTGTCTTCGTGATCCTCTTTTACTTGCTCCCCTTCCACTTGCATGATGAGGTTCATTTCTTCTAGGATCAAAAACAAGCAAATTTCTATCATATTCCAAAAATTTTTGTTTTAACTTTTCATCTCTAGTAAATTCAACAATTCCCTTTGCAATAGCCATTCTAATAGCTTCTGCTTGGCCAAAAACTCCTCCACCCCTTACATTAACATAAAAATCTAACTTTTTTGCAGCATCTCCAGCTAAATATAAAGGCTCAGCAACGAACATTCTCGCAACTTCAGTTCCCCAAACTTCTAAAGGTTTGGAATTAATTATTACTCTTCCACTTCCTTTCTCAACTTTAGCTCTGGCTATTGCAGTTTTTCTTTTTCCAGTAACTATTATATAGTCTAGCTTAACCTTTTTCTTACTTTCTTCTTTCTTCTTTTTCTTTCTTGGCATTTTATCCACCCAAAGCCTTTGAAATTTCTCCTAAACTTATATATTTAGTTCTCAATTTATTTGCATCAGCTTCTTTTGTTTTAATAAATTTATCTTTTTTATCTTTCAATTCTTCAGGAATTCCAACATAAACTTTCAATCTTTTATAAGCATCTCTTCCTTTTTTCTTCTTCCAAGGAAGCATACCTCTTACAATTCTTCTAAAAATTCTATCTGGCTTTCTAGGATAGAAAGGACCTTTATGAGGATCTCCTCTTTCTCTCTTTTCTCTAAACTTTCTAATTACCATTTTTGGGTCTCCAGAAATTATTGCCTTTTCCGCATTAACAACAATAATTCTTTCCCCTTCTAGCAATTTTTTAGCAATTATGGTTGCAAGCCTTCCAGCAATTTGATTTTCTGCATCATAAATTAACATGTTATCCCATTAATCTCAAATTTTTTCCTTCAGGGTTTAATTTAATTAAATCTTTTAAACTTAAAGCTTTTCCATTGGCTTTTTCAATTTTTTTTCTTGCTTGGCTAGAAAATCTCCAAGCAAAGATTGTTAATTTTTTTGTTAAATTTCCATCTCCAAGAACAACTCCAGGAACAACAATTGTTTCTCCTTCTTTTGCATATCTTTCAATTCTTTTCAAATTAACTTCAATTCTTTGTCTAGTTGGCTTTTCCAATCTTTCAGCCAAATCTCTCCAAATTGGTTTTCTTGTTTTTTTATATTGCATTCTAAGCATTTCAATCAATTCTTTTAATCTTGGATTCGTTGGTCCAGTTCTTTTAGCCATTCTAGCACCTTATACAAAAATTAAAAGCTAGATAAAATTTAAAGGTTTTGTTATTGAATAAAAGAATCCAAGGTTATCGTTCTATAAGAATTTTTGAATTTAATTAAATCTTTAGCTAATTCCTTATAACAATCCCAATCTATAGAATTGATAATTTGCTTGTCCAAAGGAGCAAAATAAGGTTCCTCTTCAAGATTATCTCTAACGATTAAAACTCTTATCTCCTCTCCATATTCATATTTATTTAAATCTAAATTTCTCAAGAAAGGATCCATTCTTGTATATTCCTCTAAATCTTTTGTTTTTGTTAAAATGATTGCTATTTCATTAAGATTAATCTCTTTCTCATTTCTTTCATACCTTTCAATTTTTTCAAGCATTTTTTCTAAAAGTTTAGGATCTTTATCTTCTTTAACAATAGAAAATATATCATGGTAAAAATAATTCATGAATTGATAAGGATATCTACCGTAATTTCTTCTTAAATGAGGGGAAATTTGAGATCCTAAAATTAATTCATAACCTTTAACTTTTCCAAGAACTAATGGACTCTTTTTACCGTTTTTAAAAATGTAATATTTTTCCAATGGAATGAAAGTTGAACTTAGGTTTTTTAGTTCTTTTGGAATTTCGTTAAAGACTAAGAGTTTTGGTGAGGAATAATGAAGATATCTAAAATATTTTTTAATCAAACTTTTTATTCTTCTTTCAATTTTTTTAAATAATTTTTCATTAGAAGAAAACATAAGCTTGACATATCGATTTAAAATGTTTTGTAAAAATGAGTTTAGCAAATAATCTCCTCTACTTGAATATCGAATTCTCTTTAAATCATCCAAAATTTTATTACTAATTTCAAAAATTTCTTTAGGATAAGATTTTTCAAATTCATTTTTATAAAGCTCAAAAATTAAGGTTGGAAGATAGGCAAGATATCCATTTAAATATTTTCCAGGAGAAGTAGAAGTTGGTGAAAATTCTATTTTTTTAGGATTTATTTTCAGTCTATTAATTTTTCCCAAAATTTTATCAATTTTTCCCAAATTCCATTTACTTTTTTCTGCTATATATCTAAGCAAAAAATTTTCTTCAACCCTTTTTCTATTAACTATGTATTCAAAGTTTCCAATTCCATTTTCTAGAATATAGTCAAAAATTGGAAAAAATTCATGGTAAATTTTCAAAGTTATTTCGCTATCACTAATGTTATATTTTGCAATTTTCTCCATATCTTCTTTAGAAATTTTTGCCAAATCTTTGATTTCTAATGGATAGTATTCCATATAAAGAGAGTCTGCTATACTTTTTAGCTTTCTCGATGAAAAATCTATATTTTGAGAAATAGGAAATAAATCTATATTTATTGTAGGTAGAAATTTTCTTCCTCTTCTTCTCGATCTAATTTGATTAAATCTTTCTCTTTCTTCTTTTTTCATTTTTGAAAATTGAGGTTTTGATGAAGGATATGGATGAACAATATCTATTGTTCGGATAATTTCTACATTAGTTCTTTCTTTAATGTAATAGTTATCGAAAAATAAATTATTAAATCCAACATTTACAAAAAATTGGGAAAGTGCTTCAAAAGATAAATCTACCATTCTTTTTTCATCTAAGCTAATAGGAACTAATTTCAAAACTTCATTTTCTAAATAATAAATTCCTTTTTGTGTAATAGCTATTTTATAAGATTTGATTTCAAAATTTTCACGAGAAGAGCTTAATAAAATTGGTTCATTAGATACTAAAGAAATAGAAAGTATTTTATCACCAAGATTTGGATCTGGAAGTCTATTAGGATTTAAAACTTCTATATCATATGTAATAAAATTGTTAAGAACTTTATTCCTAAAAATTTGTAGGAAATAAGGATCCGTAATTGGAATTAATTTGTTGTCTTTTAGAATAAAAAAAGTGTAAGGAAGAATTTTATTAGTTATAAAAAGTTGTTGAACTAAACTTAAGTTTTTGGCTTTTCTAGACAATGAGCTCTTTCCCACAACTAGTTTGTTGTTAAATGAAGAAAGAAGAAGATGAATTTCATTGTTAGGAACTCTTTGAATGAAAAGTGGAAAATAAAGATTTTCCATGATTAATGATTTGTAAAAATTTATTTAAGTTTAATTTTTTAGGTTTAAATTGATGTCAAGAAAAAGTTATTGGTTTTCATCATCTCCAAGGATAATTGTAGCTCCATCAAAATATTCTAACTATTTACGTTCTTCAAAACTTGAAAAATTGTATGATTTACTCTCAACATATGAAATTAATTCAATCATCATATATGAACCATTCTTGACTGTTCTACGATCCCATCCAAAAAATAGATTTCCATCTTATTCAATTTCTGATCCTCATCATCCCTCTCAGCTTTTAACCAAAATTCTAAGAGATAATTTACCCAATGAAGCCAGAATTTTAATTTTAGTTCCTGGATATCCAGGCTATGGAGGAGTTTTACCTTTAAATGGAAAGGTAGAATCATTATTGGAAAAGTCTGAGTATGATCATGTAGGAATTAAAAAGAAAAATGAAATAAAGTACGGAGGATTTTCAGAAGATTTATTTTCAAAATTATACGATGATAGAAAATATAAGCTAGGAATTATTTACAAACTTCTTGAAAAGAAAGGATATTCGGAAGAAGCGATAGAAGATTTGATTAAATTTTTTGAAAAAATTCAGAAGGTAAATAGGCCAAAAGAAGAAATTTTGGAAGATGAAAGAAAAATTGGAAAAGAAAATAGGAAAAAATTTAAAAGTAATTTTGCTTCTTTGCTATCTTTAATTTCAGAGTTATATCGAAATAGAGAAATTAAAGTTTTCCTACTTCTTAGAAAGATTTCCCAAATAGCAAAAATGATTGGTCAAGTTTTAAAGAGAAAGGAAATAGTAGAATTGCCAAATATTAGAATTTATTCAAAGCCAATTACAGGTCCAGTTGATTTGTATTCATATTGTTCTCAATCTCTTACTTACATTCTTTCTAATTTAGGAGTTGAGAAAAAAATTACAAGAGATGACATTATAAACTATTTTCCAAAAATAGATATACCATTTAATTCTCGTTTATATTTTGATGAAGAATCATTTTCTTATAAAATTGTTGACTATGACGAGCTTATAAGAAAAGTTTCAAGCAAAAATTCTCTCGATGTTTATTTTGGAAAATTGGTAACTGATAGAGAAAGGTTTTGGAAAGAATATCTTCCATTTGTTTACAATATTTATTACAAAAAAGAATATGGAAAAAATTTTGAAGAATTAAATGAAAATGAAATAAAAGAAATTTTAGAAAAGGCAATAGAAGATTTCAATATCCATCCTACTATAGATATAGAATCTCTATGTATTGTTCAATGGGATAAAATTGGGTTGTTGATGCCCTTTACCTCTCTCATTCAAATTCAATATCCAAAAGAAAATGAACTTTTAAGATTTAGAGCAAGCTATCATTCAAATCCATTTAAAATAGCAAGGATTGTTAGCTATCTTCTTGATATGATATCAATTGCAGATAAAGAATTTAATAGAGAAATGATTTGGAGAAAAATTACAACAGAAAAAGAAAGAATATACATTCAATCCGGAAACTTATTTCATGATTTAACTATTCACGAACCAAACTATTATCCTAATGAAATTTATGTAAATCACTTTATATGGAAAGAAATGGGAATTTCGAGAAATCCAATTCCTAGAAAAGCATTCACAGAAAGAGAAATAGCAAGTTATGTGAATGTGAAAGGAAAAGAAGTTTACTTTAGCGCTCGTGTTGATTTTTTATTGAAGTATGAAAATGAAGAATTGTTAGTTGTAGGAGATGCAAAGTATAGTTTTGTTTATCCAGAATTGTATAAGCTTAAAGATAGAAATCAATTAATTCATGAAAAAATAATCTTAGAAAATTTAGGATATCCTGTTGCTGAAAATGGAATTTTGGATTACGGAATATTTGCCTCTACAAGAACAAAAACTCGACCAACTCAAAGATATCCTTCGTTAAGATTTGAAGAAGATGTTTACAGAAATGTTATTAATTTGTTTAATGAGATTGGAGAAATTTTGGAAATTTATTTCGATAGCTCGAATGAAAAATTTTATGATCAATTAGAAAATTGGGCAGAAAATTTAGATAAAACATTAGATTGGAATAAAAAATTAAGATATATAGAAGCAATTGCTGAACTTGTTCCATATTTTGTAAAACTTTATAGAATTAAAGAAGAAGATGCTGGAAGATTTTATTTTAATTAATGCGCCAGCCGGGATTCGAACCCGGATTCCCAGCTTGGGAAGCTGGTGTCCTACCATTAGACTACTGGCGCTTCTAATTGATATTTTTCTTTTAGTTAAAAATTCTTTCCCTATATTTTTTTAAATTGAACTACAAAAACAATTTTTATGAAATTTTTATCAGTTTCAAGATTAAAGCAATTGCCAATTTCAGAACAACCAATTGAAATTGTTGAAAGGAAAGGTTTAGGACATCCAGACACAATTACCGATTTAATAGTAAATCAAATTTCAATTGAATTATCAAAAGAATATTTGAAAAAGGTTGGAGTAATTTTGCATCATAATATTGATAAAGCTTTGTTAGTTGCTGGAGAAACTGAAGTTAAATTTAAAGGGGGGATTGTAAAACATCCCATGCTTTTGGTAATAGGAGATAGAGCAACATATAAAGCTGGAGACATTGATATTCCAGTAGATGAAATTGCTTTGAGAACAGCTAAAAATTGGTTTAAGAAAAACTTAAGATTTGTTGATCCTTATGAGCATGTAAAATACCAAATTGAATTGAAAGAAGGATCTGCAGCTTTAAAAGATATTTTTAGAAGAAGTAAAGAAATTTTGGGAGCTAATGATACTTCTGCTTGCGTTGGATATGCTCCTTATTCAAAACTTGAAAAACTTTTAATTAGATTAGAAAAATGGTTAAATTCTAAAAAGTTTAAAAAAGAGCATCCTGAAAGTGGAGAAGATATTAAAATAATGGGAATTAGGAAAGGAAATTCTTTGGATTTAACCATTGCAATGGCTTTTGTTGATAGATTTATAGAAAATGAAAAGGATTACTTTAGAAAAAAGGAAGAAATTTATGATAAAATTGTTGAATGGTTAAAAGAAAATGAATGTTGTGATAAAATAAATGTTTCTTTGAATGTTTTAGATAGAAGAGGAAGAGGAACAAATGGAATTTATTTGACGGTTTTAGGAACTAGTGCTGATGGTGCAGATTGTGGACAAGTTGGAAGAGGAAATAGAGCTAATGGAGTAATTTCTTTGAATAGACCGTCCTCTAGCGAAGCAGCTGCAGGTAAAAATCCTGTAAGCCATGTTGGAAAGATATACAATTTGCTTTCTTTTGAACTAGCAAGAGAAATTAAAAAAAGAATAAATGGAATAGATGAAGTTTATGTTTGGTTAGTTAGTAAAATTGGTCAAAGAATTGATAAACCAGCAATTGTTTCGGTTGAATACATTTCAGAAAAAGAAATTAATGAAAAAGAAGTTAGAGAGGAAATTGAGG
>NJEA01000014.1 GCA_002254545.1 Candidatus Aenigmarchaeota archaeon ex4484_224 | reverse complement strand
AGTGGAAGTTGAAATTAAACTTGCTAAAAAAATTCCAAGGTAAGAAAAATTTTTGATTAAAAGTAGAAAGTCTATCATCCTATATACCTTATTTCACTTTGCTCTTTTCTCTTGAAGAAAATTTTTCTTTTTGGAACAATTCTTGGAAATGGTAAAGGAGGAGGAAGTTTAAATTCTTCTGCAATTTTTATCCCAAAGCTTAAACATTTTTGAAGTAAAAAGTTTTTAATTTCTACATCAAATCTTTGATCAATTTTTCCTTTTTTCCAACTTTCAAAATATTTTTTCCATTCATTTGTGGAATAAAATAAAAAACCTTTCATATAGATTTTTGCAACATTTGGTCTATAATCGATTTTAAATTCAAATTTTATTCTTAAAATCCCTCTATCTTCATCTTCTATTTTAACATCAATAATTTTTGGCTCAGATCTTATATTCATGGTTTTTGGTAATTCCTTAGCTTTTTTATCAACTTTTAATTCTTCAAAAAATACATTTAGAATCATAAATATTTTTTAGATTTTCAAACATAAAAGCTCTTGTTTATTAATTTAAAAATCAAAAATTAATTAGAAAGAATGAAGCAAAAAATAAAAATTTTGCTTCCTTTAGTAGAAGGGTTTAATGAATTGGAATTAATCAACATTTTAGTAGTTTTGAAAAAAGCTGGAATAGAAGTTGATGTTGTTGGTTTACCGAATAAAATAGTAAAAGGGGAGAATGGAATTACTTTAATGCTTGATAGATCAATTTTTTTAAGAACTAAACAAGATTTTGAGAAAGTAATTAAAGGAGAAATTCCCGGAATTAATTTGAATGAATATTATGGAATTATTTTAATTGGAGGGGAGAAAGGTTATAAAATTTTAGAAAAAAGCGAAGCAATAAAAGAGATTGTTAAAAGATTTTTCAATCAGGGAAAGTTAGTTGCTGCTTCTTCATTGGCTTTATTTTCTTTGAAAAAATTTGGAATTTTAGAAAATAGAAAGGTTTCTGCTCCTTATGGTTTTGAAAGAGAATTCGAATATCCAAGAAGAGAGGATGTGGTAGTAGACGGAAATTTGATTACAAGTAGAGGAATTGGAAAATCATTAAACTTTGCAGTTAAAATTGTTGAATCTATATTAGGAAAAAGTGTTGCAAATAAAATAAAAGAAGAACTATTGATATCTTAAGATAAACTTTAAAAAGGTTAGGGAAAATAGTTGATATCATGTCAAGAAGTCAAAGAAAAGATTGGAAAGGTAGAATAGTCCATAAATCTAAAAAAATTAAGAATAGAATGGTTGAAATAATTTCTTTGCCAGGAATTTTAATTTCTGCTTTTGTTTTAAGATTTTTCGTTTCATTTGTTTCTTTCATTAAAGCAGTTTTGTTAACTTGGGGATTTATGGATGGTGTAGTTTCAAACTACTTATATAAGGAAGAAAAATTCTTTCCTTACCAATTTTTAAGATATGGAAGAATTGCTGCAAATCTTTCTGGAATAATAAATCCAGTAATTCCAGTAATTTGGAATATTGGAGATGGTTTATATTCATTGTATATCTATAGAAATAAAGCTTTACCCATGGAAAATGTTTCTAGATATGGAAGAATTTTGAATGGTGCTTTGCTAGCAATTCTTTAAAAATTTTTAAGAAAAATTTAAATTTTCTTTCTTAATAAATACCAATAGATAGCCCCGTCGTCTAGCGGCCAAGGATGCCGGGCTTTGGTCTTGATGACCAAAGCTTTGATAAATGATGAAAGGAAGAAACCCGGAGACCCCGGTTCGAATCCGGGCGGGGCTATTCCTTTTTAAATTCTTCTGGAATTTTCCTTTTTTTCTTCACTACTCTCTTCTTAAAAATCAAGAGAAAGAGGAAAATTATTCCAATACCAACAATAAAATCAATTTTCTCAAAAAAGCTTTCAATTACAATCCAATTTTCTCCTAGTTTAAATCCAAAGTAGCTTAATATAAAATTCCAAATTATTGATCCAAAAAAAGTATAAATTAAAAATTTCTTTAAATTCATCTTTGCTATTCCAGCAGGAAATGAGATATAAGTTCTTACAATTGGTAAAACTCTTCCAAAGAATATTGTAATTTCTCCATATCTATTAAACCATTTTTCAGCATTCTCTAAATGTTTTTTTCTTATCATCAGATATTTTCCATACTTTTCTATAAAAGATCTACCAATTTTAATTCCAAGAAAATAAGAAATTAAACTTCCAAATAAATTTGCAAAGCTAGCAACTAAAACTATTAACCAAAAATTCAAATAACCAAGATATGCAAGATATCCAGAAAATGGCATTACAATTTCGCTTGGAATAGGAAGCAAAGCACTTTCTCCACTCATAGCTATAAAAATTGCTAGATATCCATAGTTCTTTGTAATTTCTATTAAAAAATTAAAAAAATCTTCTATCATGTTTCTTTATTTAGTTTGAAAAGTTAATTTTTAATTGATAATTATGCTAGAATTTTTAGTCATTCTTTTAACTTTAGTTTTAATTTATTTGATTTATGAAAACCTTAAACTTAAAATTAAATTTAATTCTGAATTAGAAAAATGGAAAATGAGATATGAAGAAAAAATTAGAGAAGATGCAATTAAAAGAAGTTCTTCAGTTTTGGTTGGAAAAACAATTGAGAAATTAATTCCCTTTACAAAAGAATTTGATTTTAATCCAAGAGATGTTAGATGGATTGGAGATCCAATCGATTTTATAGTTTTTAATGGAATTTCGGAAAAAGAACCAAAGGAAATAATTTTTGTTGAAGTAAAGTCTGGTAAAAGTAAATTAAGTAAAATTCAGTCGAAAATCAAAGAACTTATTGAAAAAAAGAAAATAAAATGGAAAGAAATTAAAATTAAAAGTTAGCCTTTATCTCTTCTTTTTCTTCTTTTTCTTCTTAGCCTTCTTTTTCCTCTTTGCCACTATTTCACCAATTAATAATTTAATAAAAATAAAATAAATAAATTATGCTTTCATTAACTACATTTATTTTTTCATATTCTTTATCAACTTTCTTGAAAAAGAGAAACATTTTTTGGTTAGCAATAGGTTCTTTATTTCCTTCAATCGATTTTTCTTTATCATTCTTAGGAATAATTCATAGGCAAAATCCATTTCATTCTTTAACACTTCTTTTTCTTTTATCAGTTTTCCTTTATTCCTTAACAAAAAGAAAAGAAATTGTTCATTCTTTTTCTTTAGGATATAGTGTTCATTTATTTTTGGATTTGTTAAGTTTTGAGCCAATACCTCTTTTTTATCCTTTAAGCTTTGGATATTCATTAAATTTGTTCTATTCATCCTCCTTTTTGCCAAACTTCTTATTAATTTTAGTTTCTGGAATTATAATCCTAAGAAAAGATTTTCTAAAATTAATAAGGATAAGACAATCCTAGGCTAAAAACGTAAAGATCGAAAACATCATAATTATCAAAATCTATATAATCTTCAAAGATTTTTTTCTTAAAAGTTCTTTTCACATAATAGTTTTTGTTGGAAACGAATAATATTGCATTTAAAAGCAATAATTTCTCATCATCTTTCATATTTTGTATTCCATTTCTTGCTATATTCGGAAGCCAAACAGTTTTTGAATAATATTTATTAACAACAACTACAGGGATCTTTTTTCCGTTTGAATAAGTTCCTGCATAAACTAAAATTCTATCTTCATTTCCATCTGTTAAATTTAAAGGTTGGGTATTTCCAAGCAAATTTTTGAAGGAATAATTTCCTTTGAAAGAAATATAAATTGAATTATTCCTAATATAGCTTAAAGTAAAGTTAAAATTGTTTATTTGAAAATTTTCTCTTTCATTAACAATTTTATCTGCATATCCATTTTGATCTGTATCAAAATAAACTGAAGATGAATTACAAATCCAGAATTTATAATAGCTTTCTCTAAAAGAAAAATTTCCTGAAGAAATGTTTTGGGATGGGCAAGAGGATATACCATTTTCTATTGGGATGAAACTTTGATAAGAAGTATTTTTAATCTGGATTGGTATGTGGTAAAAAAATTTGTAGTATTGATATTTTAAAGAAGAAACATTTAATGGAGCTAATAGATAATTATCTGTTATTGTTGGATATGTACAATCACTACACAATTGGATTCCAAAAATTCTCTTGGTTTCTTCATCTATTTGATTTAAATCAGAAATTTCAACAATTCCCTTTCCACTTCTTAAGTAATTCTCTATTGCATATTTTATTTTTGGCTTAGAAAGATTTTGATAACCAATTATTAGCAAAACATCAGAAGGTTGGTTTATATAATTTTCTAGGTTTGTTTTAACGAAATTTATATGAGCATATCTTTTGTTAAAAAATGTATTATAGAAAAAAGAGGTTAAATTTTGAATTTCTTCTTTTGTACAATTACATGCAACAACAATTTCTGGTTTTGGACTTTTTTCTATTCTATACGAATAAATCAATTTCGTTTCATTTATAACTCTATTTAAAAAGTTTGAAAGAGAAGTATGATTAAAAACAGTTAAATAAAAATTTGACGAATCGTCTAAAGAAACAAGTATATCTTTTGTTAAAACTAAAAGTTTTGCATCATCCCAATAACTTCTTTCAACCATCTTTGGAAAGAATAGATTGAAAGCTGTCCAAATCATAATCAAAGCTATTATTACTTCAAAAATTGCAATTTCTCCTTTCATCCCATAACCTCTACACAAATTTTAACATATCCTTGACTAGTATATGCAATTCTTTCAATTTTTTCTTTAGCGAAATTTTTTTCAATTTTTGGTAGACTACAATTTACCAACAAACTTCCATTTAAAAACTTAATTAAAATTTTCATTTCATATTCTTTCTCTAATCCAATTTTTTCTTTAACAAATTGATATCCATTATTTTGACAACTTTGGTTTAATTTTTGGATTTTTTCAATGCTTATAAAGTTTGTTTGATTTTTATTTTGATTGTTTAATCCAATTCTTTCAACATTATCTAAATTCCAATCTGCTGGACATCCATAATCGTTAACTAAAATCTCAGAAATTTGGAATGCTTTTGAATTTAAAATTTGTGATTTCATTTTGGCTTGATAAAAAGGAACAATTTTAACTATTTGAAGAAATAAAATTCCAACAGCTACAATAAACAAACTTAAAGTAAAATAGTGTTCAAAAAAGCTTTGTCCTTTCATATTAATCCAAATCTCAAAACTAAACTAAATGTTACAAAAGATATTGTCATCATTATTAAACTGTGTTTGATCCCAGCAGATACCGAACCTTCACTTACTTGTCCCGCAATTAATCCAGTAAATAAAGATTGAAGCATAGACATGTAAAAAAACAAAGAAATATAATAAGCTTTTGGTGAATAGTATGGTAAAAAGAATAAAATAGAAGCTGTAGTTCTATAAAATTCACAAATTAAACATCCAAACCCAAAACAATTTATACAAGGATCTCCCAAAGTTTCCATTCCTGGCATTCCTAAAGAGCTTTGAACTATTGGAGTTAAAAATTTTGAAATTGCAACAGAAATTATTACAAAAATTATTGAAATAGCATATAATATAACAACATACTGATTCAAAATCGTTCTTCTTTCGCTTTCAGCCTCTTCCATTATAGTTAAACTTTCTGCAATAGAATCTAGAGAAGAAGATACATCCCCACCACTCTTATAAGTGTCAATTATTATTTCAATCGCAAGTTTAATTTTGGGTGATTTAATTTCATTCTGCAAATTTCTTAAAGCCTTTTCAACAGGAACTTTCCAACTTATTTGATTTGAAATTTTTTTAACATATTTTGTTAACTTTCCATAATTAGCTCTGCTAGCACTTCTAATAGCTCTAGCTAAAGACATTCCAGAATTAATCGATTCATTAACATTCCTCAAAAATTCTGGAAAATAACTTTCAATTTCTTTCATTTCTCTATATTCTAAATATCTGAAAAAAAGAATTGGTCCAAAAATTAAAATCATTGAAATTATTACTACATTTCCAATTACTCCAACATCTTTTGTATAGAATGATAAAGCTAGAAGAACTGCAGAAATTGCAATACTCAAAATCTTTATTTTTGTTTGGATTTTCATTTTTTCTTTTTTCTTTCTCATATTCCAGCTCCTGGTTGAGATCTTTTAACAAAATAAATAAAAGCTATCGAGACTGTTGGAATAAAAATGAAAATTAGAATAAATTGCAGAGTTATGATATCTTGTTGAACGCTAGTTCCTATAGCTGAAAATATCGCAGTCAAAATTACAAAGAAAATTGAACCAATTATAATTGCAGTAAGATAAATTTCGATATAAACCGATAAAGTATGGGAAAATTCATAAATTTTCTTTCTATATTCATTCATTAAATCAGAACCTTTTTGTCTAAGATATACAGATATATCACTTCCAGCTCTAAAATTAGAAAGAATTCCCCACCAAATTTCACTTAATTTTTTAGAAGGAGTTCTTTCAGCAGCTCTTTCTAAAGCTGTAGCTATATCAATTCCAAAAAATTTAATATCCCTAATTATTCCTTGGACATCTTTTGTAAATTCTTTATATATCTTTATTTTTGAAAGAATTTCAAGTGCTCTATGCAATGGAATTTTTGACTTTAGAATTGTTGCAAGATGTAAAATTCCAAACGGTAAGCTTTCATCAATTTTTCTGGCTCTTTCTCTACTAATAAATTTTGGATATTGAACAAACAAGTAGAAGAAAAATATTGCAATTATAAGAGATGTTGTAAAAGAGAATAGGAAGGAAAAAAGAAAACCTTTACTTAAAATTCCATATATTATTGAAAAAATTGGCATTTCTACTATAAACAAAAGAAAAGATGTTAAAATTGCTATTGCAATATATTCTTGAGAAGAAAATTTTAAACCAGCTTTTTTTAAATCTTTTTTCAATTCTGGAAATATGTCTAGAAAAAAACTTATATAATTTCCGAATAGCTTAAAAGCTAACCTACTATAAAAGCTCATTCATAATCACTTTTTATAATTGCTAATAATCTATTTGGATTGTTATAATAAGCTCTCAAAACTTTGTAAACATCTTTATAGTTCTTAATTTCTCTATCTTTCATCCATTCTAAAACTCTTGCTCTTCTTATTAATTCTTCTACTAACTCTTCTTTTGGAATTCCAAGTAATTTTGAAATTTTTGCTATAAGATAGCTTTTATTTTTTGGCTTGATAGAATCTTCTATTGGGTCCCATTCAAAAACTTTGTTATAAATTGCTCTATTTTTCTCTACATCAAAATCCAAAATTTCCAAAATTTCTGTTACTCTTCTAACAACTTTTTCTCCTCTTCTAACTTGATGAATAAAAACAATCAAATCCAATCCACTAATTAAGCTTGGTGGTAAAGAAATTGGAGGAGTAACCAATCTATCTATTAATCTTTCAATGTTTTCAGCATGAATTGTAGCTAAGCTTGGATGTCCAGTTGCAATTTGTTGAAACAAAATATATGCTTCTTTTCCTCTTACCTCTCCCAGTATAATGTAGTCTGGTCTTTGTCTCAAACTTTCTTTTAGCAAAGCAAACAAATCAACATCTTTTGGAGAAGTTGCAATTGGAGTTCTTGCAACTGTAGGAAGCCAGTGAGGATGAGGAAGCATTAACTCTGCTGTATCTTCAATGCTAACAATTTTCTTTGTTGGTCTTATAAACAAAGAAAGAACATTTAGCAAAGTTGTTTTTCCACTTGCTGTACCTCCAGCAACTAAAACACTTCTTCCATAATCTATTGCTAACCAAAGATAAGCTAAAGTCAAGCTATCTAAAGTATTGTACATCATTAGCATTGTTGGTGTAAAAGGTTCTTCTGAGAATTTTCTTATTGTGAAATTGCTACCTCTTCTTGCAATATCGGTTCCTAAAGTAGCTTGTAATCTTGAGCCATCTGGCAAGGTTCCATCTACCAATGGTTCAGCCACAGATATACTTTTTCCTGTCATTTGTACTAATCTAACTATGAAGTCATCTAATTCTTCGCTATCAGTAAAGACTATGTTTGTTGGAACAGATCCAATTTCAGGATCTCTATGAAATACAAAAATTGGAATATCTAGACCATCACAGCTTATATCTTCTATGTTTGGATCGTTCATCAAAGGTTCAATTTTTCCATATCCAAGAAAATCTCTTTGAATATAGTAATTCAAAATTTTTCTTTCATTTTCTGTTAATTGGAACTTAAAGTATTCAATTATTTCATCAATTTTTGATTTAAGAAATTCCTTTGCTTGATGAGTTTTAATTTTTGAAAGATCTATATCCAATTTTTGTTCAAGCAAACTTTTAACTTGTTTCATTAATTTTTTAAGTTTATTTGTCAAAGGAGGCTCAACAACTTCATAATAGTAAGTTCCCAAATCTTTCCTCCACTTTATTCTAGCATATGCAAAAATTGGTTCATTCTTAGAAGGAGTTCTTGGAATTAAAGGATATATCAACTCTTTTTTCTCTCTAACTTCTTCAACTCTCTTAAACTTAATTTTTCCAAATTTAATTTTTGGAATTTCTACAGGAACTAATGTTTCCTCATCCTCTTTGCTTTCCTTTTTTTCCTCCTTTTTTTCCTCTTTTACAGCTTGAATTTCCTTTTTTCCATAAATTTTTTTATAGCCAGTAACCATTTTTTGGAAAATAGATCTAACTTGCATACTAAATAAAATTTGTCTTTTTTGATTAAAATTTATGATACACCAATCAATTCTAATTTGTTAGAAGTTCTATTATACTTAATAAATCCTTGTTTTTGAGAGAATGAAAAATAGCCGACCATTTCGGAAATTGAATAATTTAAATTGTTTATAGATGATATTTTGCTTTTAGTTAAAGGTAAGAAAGTTACTCTTATCCCATTTTTATCTAAAAATGCCTCAAGCTCAGAACTAAAAGTTATATTTGAAAAATAGAAATTAGAATAAAAATTTTTTGGTTTGTTAGCAGAGACCACAGCTTCTGTCATTATAGAAGATAAGTAGTTTAAAAAATTCTCAATTCTTAATTCATACATTCTTCTTTGAAAGTTAATAGAATAGGTTGAAAAAACATTTCCTATAGCTAGGAAAATTATAAAGGCAGTTGTTGCAAAAAGTACAAATTGAAAAATTATTGCTTGAGCTTTCATAATAACACAATTCCCACATTAGTTTTTCTAATTTCACTAGTTTCATAAGCAGAAGAATATTCAAGCTTTAAAGTCTTTGTAACAGAAGCATTCAAAGATTCTGGGTATATATGAATTAAATATTTTTTTCCTGAAATTGGATCAGTTAAATTAATAAACCAAATCTTAAAAGTTATCTCAAAAGAATCTCCTAAACTTTTTGCTTTTGTACAAACTATAAAAGATTCATCACTTCCCAAAATTCCTTCTTGAGAACTAGGATTTGAACAATCTTTATTTGGTAATAGAGAATACCATTCATTTTTTGGGCTAATTCCAGTAACTTTGCTTACAAAAGAAAATGAAATGGAATTTTCGTTAGGATCGATTATCCAAGTTCCATCATAGTCAGAACTAAAAATTTCGCTAGATTCAGAGTTTGCAACATAAACTATTTTTCTTTCCAAAGAATTTGGATTGTTTGGATCAAAAATTTTAAAAATTCTTTCATACTTTGAAGTATCTTGCTTTTTTTGAATTAGTGGCATTCCCCAAGTATATGCTAAAGAAAGTAATCCTATACTAATCAAAACAATCAAAACTAATCCAACAATATCAGCTTGACTTTTCATTAATTACAATCTTGGTTTTCTTTCTATTAAATTCTTTTGAGAAATAGATATCTTTTTAATATTTTTATTCAAATTCTCAAGTAATTCTAAAAGTATTGCATTTTTTTCTTCTATTTTCTTATTAACTTCAATTAATTCTTCAATTTTCTTTTCTAAAGGCATTCCAATAGCTTCTTCTTCAGAAGCAGCTTTTATTAAATTAATCAGTTCATCAATCCTTTCAACTAATTGTTCTATTTTCAAAGGCAGCTTAGAAATTTCGATTCTTAAGCTTTCATTTGCTTTAACTAATTCAGAAACAATTTCTTGATTAATCCTTATTATATCAACCATATCCTTATAAACTTCCCTTAAATCTTCTTTTGTGCTTTTCTCAATTTCCTCAATTTTCTTAGCAATTTCTTCCAAAGAAGCAATTTCCATATAATTATTTTTGAAAAAAATTAATATAAATCAATTTGTTTTTTTGACTAGGTTTAAAAAAGTAAAAAGAAAAGTCATCCAAAGAAAGATTTTAATATTCTTCTGGAGGTTTTGGTGTAGAAGTTTCTTCTATTTTCTTTGCTGCAATTACATCATCTATTCTTAGAATCATTTCTGCAGCTTCTGCAGCACTTTTAATTGCTTGAGTTTTTACTTTTAATGGTTCAACTACTCCCATTTTAATTGCATCTTCTACTTTTCCTTCAAACAAATTAATTCCTACATTTCTATTTCCTTTATCATGTTCTACTCTTAGTTGAGCTAAAATTTCTATTGAATCTAATCCTGCATTTTCAGCCAAAGTTCTTGGGATTATTTCTAGTGCATTTGCAAAAGCTAAGATTGCTAATTGTTCTTTTCCAGAAAACCTTTCTGCAAATTCTCTAAGCTTAATAGCAACCTCTACTTCTGGAGCTCCAGCTCCTGGTAAAACCTTTCCTAGCTCTAAAGCTGAAGCTACTGCTCCTATAGCGTCTTCTACTGCTCTATCTACTTCTTCAACAACATGTTCTGTACTCCCCCTTACTAATATGGTTACTGCTTTTGGATTTTTACAACCTTCTATAAAAACCATTGCCTCTCCAGCAATTTTTCTTTCTTCTACAAGCTTTGCTTCTCCCAAATCTTTTTCTGTTAAATCTTCTAAGTTAGTTATTATTCTTCCTCCTGTAGCCTTTGCTAAAGCTTCCATATCAGATTTTTTAGCTCTTCTTACTGCCAAAATTCCTTCTTTAGCTAGATAATGCTGAGCTAAATCATCAATTCCTTTTTGACAAATGACTACATTTGCTCCCACTTCTTTTATTTTTTCAACCATTTGCTTAATCATTTTTTGTTCTTGCTCTATGAAAGCTTGTAATTGTTCTGGACTAGTAATTCTAATTTGCGCATCGGTTTCTGTTTCTTTTACTTCTAAAGCAGTATCTAACAAAGCAATTTTTGCATTTTCGATTCTTTTTGGCATTCCAGGATGAACAACTTCTTTATCTATTACAACACCTTTAATTAGTTTTGTTTCTTCTGCACTTGCTCCATGCTTTTTAACTCTTTTTATATTATCTTTATCAATTTTAATTTTTCCTTTTTCAACTTCTGCAACGGTTTGAATAGCTTCTATTATTAACTCAGCAATCTTTGGAGAAGCTTTCTCCATCGATTTACCTGTCATTGCTGTTAGAGCAATTTTCTTTAACAAATCTTTATCTTTTAAACTTACAGGAATACCCATTTCTTCTAAAATCTTCAAAGCTTCTTCTTTTGCTTTATGAAAACCTTTTGTAATTACAGTTGGATGAATGTTTTGATCTATTAATTCTTCTGCATTTTTTAGTAATTCTCCTGCAATCACTACACTAGTAGTTGTTCCATCACCAACTTCCTCATTTTGTGTTTTTGCAACTTCTACCATCATCTTTGCAGCAGGATGTTCTACTTCCATTTCTTCTAAAATTGTAACCCCATCGTTTGTAATTACTATATCCCCTATGCTATCTACTAGCATTTTATCCATTCCCATTGGGCCCAAAGTTGTTCTTACTGCATCAGCTACTGCTTTTGCTGCAGCAATATTATTTTTTTGAGCGTCTCTTCCTATTTGCCTTAAAGTACCTTCTGGCAATATTAATATTGGTTGTCCTCCAAGTTGGCCTATCATTGCACCTTTATTTGCCATTTTATCACCTCGATGGATTTCAATAATCTATTAGCTATTTAGAACCTCGATTTTATAATAATTATTGTTAAAGTATTTAAATTTTGAGATAAATTTGGTTAAAGAATGAAAAGAGGGAAAAAACCAAAATGGCAGATTAAAATAGCAAAAGAGAGAATGAAAATTCTTTATGATTTAGCAAAAGATGAAATTAAAAAAGGAAATTTGAAAAGATCTCAAAGGTATATCGAGTTAATGAGAAGAATTGGTTTAAGATATAATGTAAGAATTCCAAGAAAAATAAAAAGAAGTTTTTGTAAAAATTGCAATGCTTTATTAATTCCTGGAAAAACTGCTAGAGTAAGGTTGGATTCAAAAAGAAAAATAAGAATAGTTAAATGTTTGATTTGCCAAAAAATTTATAGATATCCCTATACAAAGAGGAAAGAAAAATGAGAAAACATTTGGTTTTTATACTGATTGTTTTCATTGCAAGTTTTTCTTTATTCTACATATTTGATTCATTAGGAAAATTAGCAGAAGATTGTAAAGCTGGAAAAGCTAATCCAGAAATTTGTGAAAAATTTTCTGGATTAACTTTTAATATGATAATTATTTTACTTTTTATAGCAGGCTTTATCTTTTTAATTGTAATTTCAGCATATATTATGATATTAAGTAGTTGGTAGAGACTGTGATAACGGTAAGAGATGTAAATGCTCAGAAGTTGGTAGAAAGATTAAAAGAAGAATTAAAGAAATTTAAAGAAATTGAAGAGCCTTTATGGGCAAAATTTGTTAAAAGTGGAGTTCATAAAGAAAGGCCTCCAGAGCAAGAAGATTTTTGGTATATAAGAGCAGCTTCAATTTTAAGAAGACTTTATTTGAATGGGCCTGTAGGAGTAGAAAGATTAAGAAGCTATTATGGAGGAAGAAAAAAGAGAGGAAGAAGGCCAGAAAGATTTAGAAAAGCTTCTGGAGCGATTATAAGAAAAATTTTACAACAATTAGAAAATGCAGGTTTGGTTCAAAAAGTTGATAAAAAAGGAAGAATTTTAACTCCAAAAGGAAGAAGTTTGTTAGATAGAATTGCAAAGGAGGTTTATGAAAGTGAGTCAAGAAAGAAATGAAGTTGAAAGAGAGAAAATTTTAAGATTAATTCTTTCTTCAAAGGCAAGAGAAAGATTATCAAATGTTAAAATTGTAAAGCCTGAGCTTGCTAAAAAAATTGAAGATTATTTAATCTATTTATATACTTCGGGAAAATTAAATAGAGAAGTTACTGAAGCTGAAATAGTTCAAATACTTAAATCTCTATCTTCAAATAAAACAAAAATAAAATTTGTAAGGAAGTGAGATAATGGGAAAAACAAAAAAAGTTGGAAGTGCAGGAAGATTTGGACCAAGATATGGTAAAAAACAAAGAAAAATAGTAGCTGAAATAGAAAAATTGCAAAGAAAAAGACATGTTTGTCCAAGGTGTGGATTACCTTATGTAAAAAGGTTGTCTACAGGAATTTGGTATTGTACAAAATGTGGAGCTAAGTTTGCTGGTGGAGCTTATGTTCCATTTAGCGAAAGAAAGAGGTGAGATAGATGTATAAGTGTATGGAATGTGGTAGAATAATTCCAAGTTTGGAAGAAGGAATTAAATGTCCATACTGTGGAGGAAGAATTTTTATCAAATTAAGACCTTCAACAGTAAAAAGAGTTAAAGCTATTTAATTCCTAAAGTTTCAGAAATTATTCCAAGTTCAGGGCCAGAAGTTCTTGAACCAACTATTAATCCTTTATCATTTGCAATAATTCCAGAAGATACGAAAGGAGAACCAAAATTTACAGTTGCTCTTTGAACTTCAACTTTCAAAATTTCTTCTATTTTTTCAATTTCTTCATCTTTTAAATCTCTATGAATTATACAACCTTTATTATTCGCATATCCAATCGATCCAACAATTTTAAATTTATGGATATCCATTCTAACAACTTCTACATTCAAAGTTTCTTCAATTTTCTTCTCTTCCTTTTTTGAAAAATATTTACTAATGATTGCAGCTTTATCATTTCCCAAAATTAAATTTTTAATTGCTGTATGTTTGCTTTTTAAAACAAGCAAATTCATATCAAATTTTTTCACAATATTCTCAATTTCCTTGATTTCTTCTTCATCAAAAATATACGGAATGATTATTCCATAGGAATTCATAAATGAAAACAATCCAATTAAATTTGTTTGATTTGCAGAAACTTTGAAAACTTTTGTTTTTAAAACTTTTTGAAATTCTTTTTTTTCTAAATCTTTTCCAATCAAAGTAATTTCATTGTTAGATATCCCATAAAATCCAATGTTTGGATCTCCAAAAAAATCCAAAAGTTTAACTTTTTTCATTTTATTCTACCAATTCAGCCCTATATTTTTCTTCACTCTCTTTTATAACTTTTATTTTAATTTTTGTAATTGGTTTTTTGCTGTGCTTAAAAATTGCTTCAGAAATTTTTCTATCAATTTTAACTTCCTTTCCCTTTGAAATCTTTTTCAAAAATTGCCTAAGCAAATTAATAGTTCTTTTACTTCTTTTATATCTAGGTGTTTTGTAAACTTTTTTTCTGAAGTTTACTGTTATAACAACTTCATCTGCCATATTATCCTTTTAATTAATCAAACTATTAATCTTTTTATTTCTTTTCTAGAAATCTTTTTAAAATTTTATCAGAAATCTTTTTAAGCATTTTTATAAATAGTAAAAATGACAAAATAAAAATTAGATAACATGAAAGGTATTAGCCCTCTAATCGCTGCTGTTTTATTAATAGCATTCACAGTAGCAGTAGGAGGAATTATAGCGACTTGGTTAACAAGTTTTAGTAAAACAACAACAGGAGCTGCTGGTGGTCAAACAAAAACACTTTTAGGTTGTTCAGGAGCTTATATAGAAATACTTTCGTATGATCATACTAACGGAAAAATAGTTTTTAAAAACCCATCAACGGCAAAGATTTATGTTGTTCAAGCAATTAATGAAACAGGAGGCACGACAGATATTAATGTAGCATTAGATGGTGGAAAAGTAGGCTCTGGTACAGCACCTAAAGCAAATACAAAGATAATTTTATCAGGTTTTTGTGAATATAATGGACAAAACACAACAATAGATGGTAGTTGTTCTAAGACAGACAACTGTTGGCAATAAAGAATCTTTTTTTTGTTTTATTTTTTATTAAATAAAAAGTTAAACTTAGACTTTTACTTTAGTTCTTCTCCATCTCTTAATTCCCTTTACATTAATACTTCTAGTTCTTGCTCTCTTCAATCCAAACTTTTTAATATCAGCCCATCTAGGAGCTCTTCTTCTCCTTTTTATTTTTCCAAGCTTTATTTTTTTTGTTATATGTTTAATGCTCATTTTAAAAACCTCATCAATTCTTCACTTTTTTCTAAAGCTAAGTCAATTATTTTTTCTACTTCTTTAAATTCATATTCTTTTCTCCCTTGTTTTTGCAAAGCACAAATCATTTTATCTTCTCTAACTCCAACAACCAATTTATTATCTAAAACTTGTTCTTCAACATAGCTAGGATCGATCAAATATTTTCCACCTATTTTTCCAACGCTTACAGCAACAGCTTTATTTATAACTGGCAATTTTCCACTAAATTCTCCTCTTATAATTTTTTCATCTTCATACTTAGGAATTCTTGTGTTCATTAGAGCTAGCATACTAGCTAAAGTAGAAGCATCTATTAAATTTCCGTCATGATTCAAAATAGCTATATCTATAAAAACCATCCAAGCTTTTTCCCCTTCTACAATAGAAAGTTTTTCTAAATCCAAAACTTTTCCTTCTCTAACTATTCAATTCTATTGCATCTTCTCCAGGAGGTCCAGGCTCAAATTTTTCATGAGCAATTGGACTAAACTCAGCATTAACTATTAAAATTCCTTCTTTTGGAGTGTCTTCAAAAGGTTGACCAACATTCATTTTAATTCCAGCCATAACTTTTGTATTTCCAAAACTTACAATAGCAGAGCCTTCAGCTTTTTCTATTAATCCAACTTCTACTTCAATTTTCCTAAATTCATCTAACTTTCTCCCATCAACTCTTTTCTCATTTTTAATTAATTCTTTAACATATTCTTCCATCATTCTTTAGCAACCTCCTCATACTTTCTTCTCAAAGCATCTTTTTGCATTTCATAAATTTTCAAACATGTTTTTCTTCCAAGCTCAATAGCTTTCATTAATTCTTCTTTGCTCATTAATCCATCCATTTGAATTAAAGTAATTTTATCTTTTCCAGGCATCATTGCAAAAGATAAATCAGCTTGACAATTATTATCTTCAATTCCATTTATATCCAAAACCAAAACATTATCAACTTTTCCTATAGAACAAGCACATACCAAATCTTTCATAGGTACACCAGCTGAAGCTAAAGCTAAAGAAGAAGCATTTATAGAAGTAACTCTTGTTGAGCCATCGGCTTGTAAAATATCTACAAAAATATCAATGCCAACTCTAGGAAATTCTTCTAAGAAAATTGCAGGCTCTAAAGCAGTTCTTATAATTTTTGATAATTCAATACTTCTTCTATCCATTCCAGGCGATTTCCTTTCATCAACACTAAAAGGTAACATCATATATCTAACCCTTAAAATTCCTTTTTCAGGATCTTGCAAATGCTTTGGATATATCTCTCTAGGACCATATACAGCAGCTAAAGCTGTAGTTTTACCAAAAGAAACCATAGCAGAACCGTTAGCATTTTCTATCAATCCAACTTTCATTCTAACTTCTCTAATTTCTTCTGGCTTTCTCCCATCAACCCTTTTTCCATTAACTATTAAAGAACTTTCAATTTTCATTTTCCTTCCTCCAAAAACTTAGCAATTTTTTCAGTTAATCCAATTATATGGCTTTCTCTTTCAATCATTAAAATTGCTTCTATAGCTTTTCTAACATTACCTCCCCTAATCCAAATTAATCCATTTTGTCCAACTAAAATTTGGCTTTTAGTTTTTTCTTTAATTAAATTAATCATACTTCCTCCTTTTCCAATTACTCTTGCAACTTTTGTAGGAGTAATTTTAATTACAGTTCCTCCAATAAGCTTTCTTGAACCAATTTGTTTCATGCTAACTTGAACAATTTTATGTTTTGTAACTTTTGAAATTCTTGCAAAAATTATATCACCAATATCAAAAAATCTTGTAATATCAACTTTAGATATATCTACAAATTCTGTTAAAGCTTCTTGCAAAGGTAAAAATGCTTTATAAGGAGAATTAATATCAACAAACCATCCAGAGACTTCAACTTCATCTATAATTCCAATTATTCTATCATTAACTTTTGGCATATAAACTCCAGCTAATGGTACAACAGAAATTTCTTCATCACTTACTTTTGGAATTCCCAAAACTTTAGAATAAACTTTTCCATTTTCTTCATACACAGTATTTCCAAGCTTCCTTCCTTTTCTTTCGTCTATTAATTCTCCAGGTAAAACTAAGGGTCTAATTTCAACCATTATATTTCCTCCCTTCTAACAATTTTTGATTGAAAGTTACCATGGGTTAAATCTGAAATTTTTTTGAAAAACTCGTCTTGAATTCCAGCTAAGATACTTATTTGAACTTGCAAGCTTCCATCATCTAACCATTTTTCTTCCAAAACATCACCACTACTTTTTAAGATATTGTAAGATCTTCCTGCAAATTGTGCAGGAATTTTTAATTCAATAACAACTTTTTCAAATTTAATTGGCAAAATACTTCTAATTCTTTTAACAACGTTATCAACTTGTAATTCAGCATCAATAAAAGGATCAACTCTAACTCCAGCTTCTTCCATAGCTTTTAAAATTCTTTGAGGAGGATGTGGAGTATTTGTTTGTGGATTAATTCCTCTTTTTGAAATAATGGTTGCAATTTGCATTTTCTTTTGTTGAATCATTTTATTTCTTTGTTCGGTAGTCAATTGAATTTCTCCTTTTTTCAAAATCCTTTCAGCAACTTTATAAACATCAGTTGTTCCAAAAGCTTGTTGAATTTCGCTCATTGGAGCTAATTCAGAAGCTCTAGCATTTCTATAAACATTTGGTATAGCTAAAATATCATCCAAATCTATATTTTTTCCATTTCTAAATTCTAAAGCTTTTTCAGGATCTACCAATATTTCAAACTTTTTTCCACTAACTACTAATCTAGCTATTACTGCTTTCTCTAAGCTTACAGTCAAAAATATTCACCTCTTAAATTTTCTTAATTTCTTCTAAACTAAGCCTTCTAAACTTATCTTTAATAACAACAATATCAATAGCCTCGTCTTCAGCTTTATCAGTTTTCTTCAAAATATCTTTTGCCAACTTAACTGCATCTTCTTCTTTCATTCCTTCTTTCCATTTACTTTGCAAAATTTTATTAGCCAATTCAGCACCTTTTCCAATTGCATAAGCTTTCCATTCATAAAGCATGCCAGAGGGATCAGATTCTATCAAATGAGGACCACTTTTATCTTTTCCTCCAATTAAAATAGTTACTCCATATGGTCTTAAACCAGCATATAAAGTTGATAGTTGCATTCTATCTCCAATAACTCTAGCAATACTCCAAACATCCATTGGTTCGTCATAAGTTAACTTATGAATTTGAGCTCTGATTCTAGCTTGATTGATCAAAATTCTTGCATCAGCTATTAAACCAGCAGCAACAGCTCCCGCATGATCATCTATTTGAAAAGTTTTTTCTAAAGATTCTGAAACTAGCAAAGGACTTAAAATTCTTATACTAGCTAATACAACGCCATCTTTAAAAGTTATACCTAAAGCTGTACCTCCCTTTTTAACAGCTTCTTTTGCATACTCAACTTGGAAAAGTCTTCCATCTGGAGAAAAAACAGCTATCGTTCTATCATAGCCCATATACTCTGGCAATATCTCTGGCAATTTTTCACCTCTTACTTAATAAAATCTTTAGCCAATATAAAGATTTAGGAAAATAAGATATTTAACTTTTTATTGATTTTAGAGTTCCACTAATTTTATGAACTTTTATAATAATTTTTTTGCCATTAATTTCCTCAATAAAGCCAAGTAAAAATAAAATATGTTGAACAAATAAATGAGAGCATCTTAAAACAAAGAATTTATTCTTGCATAAATTCTTTACAAATTTTAAGCTAAAATCACCAAAGTAAAATTCTCCAAAAATTTTTCTTCCAATTTCTTTTATTTTCTTTTCAAATTCGTTTAAATCGATTTTTTCTTCCAAAACTTCAATTTTGATATATCTTTTCTTTTCTCTTAAACTTGAAGGTAAAATTTTCAATTTCATTTTATCACTCTTACTCCAGGCATTATCCATTTTTCACTTAATCTTTTTCTATTTTCTTCAATTTTTTCATTCAAATTTTTAGATATACATTTTTTTGCTTCTTTCAAATCAAAACCATTCATTACCAAGAATGAAATTAAAATTTTTGGATCCTTTAATTCAAATTTATTTTTTGCTCCAGAAAAAACAACAATTTTTGCTTTATATTTTTTTGCAAGTTTTAGGTTTAACTTTAAAGCTTTAATAAACTTTATTCTTTCGTTTTCATTTTTTTCGAGTAAATTTCTAAAATTAATTCCAATTAAAACATCATTTTTTCTAGCAATTTTAGCCATTATATGATTAAAACCTGAATTTGCTTTAGTAGGCAAATTATAAATCAAATCAATTTCCTTTGTATCCAAAGCTTTTCTGTTTAAGGAAACATTACCTCCTCTTACTATTACAAACTCAAAATTTTTTCTTTTTCTTCTAATAGTTTCTATTTGGTTAAATGTTTTAACTTCTACTCCTATGCACAAATCAATTTCTAATTCTTTACCAATTTCTTTTACTTCTTCTTCAATTTTTTCATTAAATTTTTTAAAATCAAAAATTTGACAAAACCTTTTAAATCCTAATTTTTTTCCAACTTCTAACATTTCTTTTAATTCATCTAAGTCATTTGCAAAAATAATATCTGAAAACTTCATAAATTAAATTTCTCATTCGAAATAAATCTACTTTTTTGATCTCGATTTTCTAGCTGCTGGGGTTAAACCTCTAAAAGCTCTTTTTCTTTGTTTAATTATCCAATTAATTTTGGGATCGTTTTTAATTTCTGGTCTATGAGGATCTACTAAAATAACTTCAAAATATTTATACATTCCATCATCTCCAACTGGATAAGAAGCTAAAACTTCTAAATTTGGATATTTTCTATTTACTCTTTGTTCAGCAATTGCTTGTAAGCTTAATCTTGGAGTAAATCTTGTTAATCCAGCTTTGCTTGGCTTTCTCCCACCTCTTCCATACTTTCTTCTTGTTCTCCCACCTTTTCTTATTCTAACTCTTACAATAACAAATCCTTTTTTTGCTTTATATCCTAAAGCTCTTGCTTTATCTAATCTTGTTGGTTTTTCCAATCTTTTAAATCTAGGTTCCTTTCTCCATTGAATAAATCTTTTTCTCATTAATTCTAAAAAACTTTCACTTTTTCTTTTCCAAATTTCTCTTATAAAGTGATACATTCCTTTAACCATTTTTTAACCTCTTATTACTGAAATATTTAAATTAATTCTTATAAAAGTTTATAAAGGTGTAACAATGCATCCAATAGTTAAAATCATAATAGGACTAATATTAATGGCAGCAGCAGTCTATTGGGTATGGAAAACACCAATATATCCAGAAACTTAT
>NJEA01000002.1 GCA_002254545.1 Candidatus Aenigmarchaeota archaeon ex4484_224 | reverse complement strand
ATCGAACCATATTTTTCTCTTGATGAAGTTATGAAAATCACTCAAGAGTTAGAAAAAATTGAAAAACAGAAAAGTAGAATGGTTAAAGTTATAAAATTGATAAAGATAACCTTATCAAATCCAAAACTCAGAAAAATTGGATTAGTGGCATTATTTACTGGATTTGTTTCTAGAAAATTCTTTTTTTCCAAAATTAAAGATATTTTCCTACCTAATTTATTAGAAGTTAAGGTTGCTCCACTCGGAGCTCCAGAAAAGGAAGATATCAATAGAAATATTTATCCAGTTCAATCAATATTCTTAGCTAACGGGATTATTACAAATCTAATTACACCAACATAAAAAATTTGTATTATTTTCATAAGTGAATAACTATTATTATTTTCTAAGTACCCAATATTGATAAATAAATGGAAAAAGCATCATGTAAAATTTCCTATATGGAATTTTATTGTTTCGTGTATAAAGCACATTGTGTGGAAAAATTCTAAAAAATTTAAATTTAAACATTTTTATTAACAAAATTTTTTCCCAGGACGGGAAAATATGATAATAAATTTTATTATAGAAGAGTATATCACCAAATTTTAGCTTTCTTCTAAGCTTATCCATAAAATTAAAAAAAATTGCTCTTAAAAAAATTGGTGGATATAAGAAAGGGTGAAATGTTACTATCATGATTCCTCCTTTTTTTAAGCTTGTATAGGCTTTTTTAAAAATTAAAAACCTATTTACTTTTTTGGGAATGTGTTCTAATGAATTTTCAAAAATTACAACATAATCGAAAGATTCTTTTTTAAATTCCATATCTTTTGCGTTCATCAATATACATTTTACGTTATTTATTTTTTCCTTCTTTATATTTTCGATTCCTTTCTTGATTAGGATTTTATTAATATCTACTCCATAAACTTTGAATCCTCTTTTTCCCAAAGCTATAGATGCTCTTGCTGCACCACAACAAACATCTAAGATCTTCCCTCTTTTTTTAAAGAACTTTCCTATTATTTTTCCTTCTGTTGTGTGAAGTCTTGGTCTAGAGTAAAACTCAATTATTTTTTTACTAGAAAAATAATTGTATACTAATCTTTCAATTTCCTTTGTTTGCTCTTTATTTTTCATATATAATAAACTTACGGATAACTCTCGTTAATTATTTTATTGTTATATTTTAATACCAAACTTTTTAGATATACTGGATTAGAAAGTTTATAATCCAATCCAATGGGAGAGATATAAAGATAAACATCATAAACATATGGAATTTCAGTCGTATTTCTTTCTAAACTAAACATTTGTTGTAATTTGAAAGAAGACCATTCTTTTTTACAAATTGTCCAATCTTTCTCTTCTGAACAATTCAATATAGCTATAAAAAAGTAATCGTTCCAAGTATAAACATCTTCAGGATTTTTAAAGAATAAATAAACTGCTGGTATATCCTTTCCATTTATTACAAATTCCAAATAGACACTAGAATTATTGAAAATTTTCAATTCTTTTATCCAACCATTTCCAATAAATGTAAGATGTTCTCTTCTATCTACTTCATCAGGATAAATTATCATTCCTTTTTCAGAGACGTATGTTCTTTTAGCAAAATCTTCCACAATTCTAAAACTCTCATTATCTATTTTTTCAAATTTAACATACTCCCATCCATTTTCATAAAGTTTTTCATTACTTTTCATTTTTATCATATACCAAAATCTATAAAGGATTATGCTGACTAATAAAACTGTTAACAAAACTGTAAGCAAAATAAGAATGCTTTTTTTCATCATAATTTTCACTCGAATTTGGATATATCTATAATTAAAATTTAAATAATCAAATATAAACCTTTAAAAATTAATTCTAGATTATGAATTTCCTTTCATCGAAACTTAAAAATTTAATAAAATCTTTGCTTGGAAAACCAACCCTAGATGAAAAATCAGTAGAAGAAACTTTAAAAGAAATTAGAAAAATTTTGATTGCTAGCGATGTTCCTATAGACTTAACAAATCAATTGATTGAAAATATAAGGAAAAAAGTTTTAAAAGAAAAAATTCCTTCTGGCTTAACTTTGAGAGAACATTTAATCAAAACAATTTATGATGAATTAGTAAGTTTGCTTGGAAAGGAATTTTCTCCTTTAAATGAAAAAAGAATAATGTTAGTTGGATTATTTGGCTCTGGTAAAACAACAACAGCTAGCAAAATAGCATATTATTTAAAGAAAAAAGGAAAAAAAGTTGCTTTAGTTTGCTTAGATTATCATAGACCTGCAGCTCCAGAACAATTAAAACAACTAGCTGAAAAAATTCATGTTAAATATTATATCGATCCAAATAATGATCCATACAATGCAGCAAAAAAATCTTTAGAACTTTTTTCAAAGTATGATTCAATAATTTTTGATACTGCAGGAAGAAATTCTTTAGATGAAGAACTAGCAAATGAATTAAAAAAATTAGCAGAAATAATTAAACCAACAGAAGTTTTGTTAGTAATTCCAGCTGATATCGGAAAAGTTGCTAAAGAACAAGCTGAAGGTTTTCATAAATTAGCTAAAATTACTGGAATTATAATTACAAAATTTGATGGTACAGCTAAGGGGGGAGGAGCTTTAGCAGCTTGCTCTACAACAAAAGCAAAGGTTAAATTTTTAGGAATTGGTGAAAAAATTGAAGATTTAGAACAATATAATCCAAAAAGATTTGTTTCTAGATTGCTTGGGTTCGGTGATTTAGAAACTTTGTTAGAAAAAGCAAAAGAAGCTGAAATTAAGAAAGAAACTGCAGAAAAAATAATAGAAGGAAAATTCACTTTGAACGATTTTATGGAACAGATCGAAGGAATTTCAAAATTGGGACCATTAACAAAAATTGCACAAATGCTTCCAGGATTAAGTTTAAGCTTGCCAGAAGATATTTTGAAAATTCAAGAAAAGAAAATGAAAAAATGGAAAGTTATAATTCAAAGTATGACAAAAGAAGAAAGAGAAAATCCAGAAATAATTAATCAATCAAGAATTAGAAGAATTGCAAAAGGTTCTGGGACTAAAGAAGAAGAAGTAAGAGAATTGTTAGCAACTTATAAAAAATTGAAAAAGTTTAGTAAAATGTTCAAAGGAATTAGAGAAAAAGATTTTTCAAGCTTGCAAAAAATTTTGAAAAGATTTGGATTCAAATTTGGATTTTAAAGCAAAAACTTTTTAAAAATTAAATTTAATTTAAATTTTACAAAAACAAAATTAAATTTGGGGTTAAAAAACCCCGATGATAGTTATGGAAGATGAAGACCGTTGGATATCATGCAATAATAGAAATGGAAGGAATTGATAGAAAAAAGTTAGATGATATAAGGTTTGTTAAAAATTTAGTAAAAAGATTGAAAGTTGAAGCAAAGTTTGAAATTGTTGGTGAAAAATATCATAAATTTAAGCCACAAGGTTTAACTTCTGTTGCTTTAATCGCTTCTTCTCATTTTTCTGTACATACTTGGCCAGAACATGGATATGTTGCAATTGATTTGTATACATGCGATAGAAAATCAAAGTTTGAAAAAGGAATTAAAATAATTTTGGAAGAATTTAAACCGAAAAGATTTTATATAGAAATTTTAAAAAGAGGGAGATTTGTAATTGAAAGAAAAAAGTTTGAAAAATTAAAAATTAAATCTAAAATTTAATGAGAGAATTTATTTTGTTATCAAGAAGAGGATATACAAAACCTTTTGATATTAACGATTTACCAAAAGCTGGAAGAATTGATTTAGTTTCTAGATTTATCCTATCTTCAATTTTTATTTCTGAAAAATTGAGAGAGAATGTTAAAGTTTATGTTGTGCTAGAAGGTCCTCCAAATCCTCCGAAACTAATAACTTTCGATTCGAATTTAATTAAAAGGATATATCCTTCAGAAATAAAAATTGCCGAAAAAATTAACAATGCATTGAAAAAATATAAAGAAAATCAAATTATTGAAAGTGAACCCGGAATTTTTATTCAAAAGAAAAGTTTTGAAAGACTGATAAAAGAATTTCTAGAAAATCATAAAAAATTGGTATATCTTTCAAGAAAGGGAATTTTGTTTAAACAATTCCAATTTGAAGAAAATTCCTGCTTTATAATTGGTGATCATGTAGGTTTGGATAAAAAGAGAGAACTGTTTTTAAAAAGGTTGAAAATTCCTTTTGTTTCTTTAGGAAGAATTTCTTATCTTAGTTCTCAAGTAGTCTCTATCATTCATTTTATTTTAGATAACAAATTCAAATTTTAATTCTCAAATTCTAATTATGAAAAAACTTCTTGAAAATCTTGAGAAAATATTGAAGAACTATTATTTGTGCAACAATTGTTTAGGAAGGCTTTTTTCTCAAAGTTTACCTGAAATAACAAATGAAGAGAAAGGCAAAATTATAAGAAACTTCTTTACTTTAATGCATGAAATTGGAATAGTTAAAATTAGAGAGGAAAATTTATCAATAGCATTGAAGAAGAATTTTGAAAAAACCGTTTCAAAACCAAAATGCTTTATTTGTGAAAATTTTTTTGAAGAAAAAATTAATGTGTTTGTTGAAAATACTATTGAAAAATTAAGAAAAACAAAATTCGAAAAATTTCTAATAGAAACAAAATTGCCAAAAGAAATTTTGGAAAGAGAAAAAATTATTCTGAAAATTTTGGAAAAAAATTATGGAGAAAGCATAAAAGATGAAATTAACAGAGAAATAGGGAAAAAAGTTAGTGAAGTTTTGAAAAAAGAAATAGATAAGAAAAATGCAGACATAGTTGTAATAGTTAATTTGAAAATAAACAAAACATCTGTTCAATTTAAAAGTCTTTACATCTTTGGAAAATATAAAAAAATTGAAAGAGGATTTCCACAATTAAAAGCAATTTGCCCTTATTGTAGAGGGAAGGGTTGTTTGTATTGTAGAGGAAAAGGAAAGCTATATCCTACTTCTATTGAAGAATTAATCGGAAATCCTTTAATTAAAGCTACACAAAGCAAAAAAGCAAAATTTTATGCTAGTGGTGAAGAAGATGTTAATTCCTTATGTTTAGATTGGAGACCTTTTGTTTTAGAATTGACTAAACCAAAAACTAGAGAAATTAACTTAGAAGAAATTAGGAGAGAAATTAATGAAAGTAAAAAAATTGAAGTTTCTGATCTAAAAATTGTTGAAAAAGATTTTGTAAAAAAAGTAAAAACTGAAAGAAGTAGAAAAGAATATAGAATTGAAATTGAATTTGAGGAAAAAGTTCAAAATCCAGAAAAAATTAAGGTATTAAGCGGAAAAATAATAGAGCAAAAATTAAACAATAAAATTAAAAAAATTAAACTCCTTAGAGTCGAAATTGAAAAAGTTGAAGAAAATATAATTACTTTAAAACTTCTTGCAGAAAATGAATTAAACATTAAAAATTTTATAACAGGAAAAGATACCACTCCTTCAATTTACCAATTAACAGGAAAAAAACCAATAAATATTTTAATAGATGTAATTAAAATTCATTCAAAGCTTTAAGTGAGAAAATGGTTAAAAAAAGTAGAGGATTTAGAACAAGAAGTAGAAAAAAGTTAAAAGCAGAAATAAGAAGAAAAGGAATTACTAGGTTCTTAAGAAAATTTGATATTGGTCAAAGAGTTGTAATATATCCAGACCCTTCTAGCCATAGAGGAATGCCTCATCATAGATTTAAAGGAAAAATTGGAAAAATTGTTGGAAAAAGAGGGAAAGCTTATATAGTTGAAATTAAAAATGGTAAAAAAATTAAGAAAGTTATTTCTATGCCTGAGCATTTAAAACCATTTTGATTTTTCTAAATCAATTTAAAGAGCAATTTCAACAAAAATATTATGGAAATTTTAGAAGAAAGAATAATAACGAATGAAGAAGCTAGAGAAATACTTGAAAAAAGAGCTAAAGAGGGGGAAATGACTTATGAACAAAAGAAAAGCTTAGAAATTTTAAGGAAATTTAAGAAAATAGACGAAAAAAAAGCTAGGCAATTATTTGAAGAATTAAAGAAAAATAAAAAGCTGAGAGAATTTCAAATTGTTCAAATAGTTAATCTTTTGCCAGAGGATAATGATGATTTGAGAACAATTCTTCAAAAGGATTATTCTTTGTTAAGTGAAGATGAAGTGAAACAAATTCTAGAATTAGTTAAAAAATTTAAGTGAAGAGGTGATTTCGTGCAAAAAGATGAATATGCAATAGTGTTAGATTTTTTACCAAGAGGAAAACCTACAGATAGAAAAGCTGAACCTCTAGCTCAAGTTTTAGGAGAAGATTACTTTAACTTATTAGAAGTTGTTATAAAAGAAGGAATTTTTCTTAAGCCAAAAGAAAGAATATATATTGGTCCAGATAAAAGAGAAAAGGTAAAGTATATAAGAGGAAAAATTAGATACAACCAATTAACTTCTTTAGCAAAAGATACTTTAAATGAAGTTTTAGAAGAACTTGTTTCTAAGAAAGAAAAGCAATTGGTTAATTTTTTCAATATTGCAGGACCAATAAGCACCAGATTGCATTCTTTAGAAATTTTGCCTGGAATTGGAAAAAAGCATTTGTGGAAAATAATTGAGGAAAGAAAGAAAAAACCATTTGAAAGTTTTGAAGATTTGAAAAAAAGAGTTGAAATGATGCCAAACCCTAAAAAAGTAATTATAAAAAGAATTTTAGAAGAATTGGAAGGAAAGGATAGATATAGGTTAATTGTCGGTGCTCCTTTTTTAAAGAGTTCTTGAGACTTGCAACACTTCTAAATTTTTAATTCCTTCAATTTCTTTCAATTTATTTTCAATTTCTTCTAAATATTTTGCATCATCTGGAATTATTTTATAAATTATTAAAGCCACTAAACCAAAAGCTATTGGTTCTCTTTCAACTTTCTCTGGATTGATTTTTTCTTTTATCTCATTTTCCAATTCATCCAAATTTATTTCAACATTTTCCGACATAACTCTTATTTTAACCAAAACATTTCCCATTCAATCACCTACGGCCCAACAAATCCACAAGATGGACATTTATATTCTCTAGATAAAGCTTTACAAGTTGAACATCTAACTATCCATTCTTTTCCACAATTAGGGCATTTAAATGCTGAGAAATATTTCTTTGTTAATACATGAGTCCCACATGAAATGCAAATTAATTTCTCTGGATATTCCATACCAACTTTTATTTAAATTCAAATATTAATTGTTTTTGGGGCCCGTAGTTTAATCGGATAGAACGGGAGCTTGCGGAGCTCCTGGTCTGGGTTCGAATCCCAGCGGGCCCAAATTTAAAAATCTTAAATGTTTATGACCTAATTCTTTCTATACGAAGTTTCATACCGAGAATTCCTATACAAAAAACTAAATACAAGCAAACAAACATATAAAGCTTCTTTCTACATACTAATAGAGGGTATTCAATGAATGAAGAACTTCTTAAATGGATATATCCAAAAAAATATGGATATACTTGGTATACAACTTTAACTTATTCACTCTTATTTTTTCTTGGAATTTACATAATTTTCAAAATTCTTAAGAAATTGAAAATAAAAATTGATTATAAACTAGCTTTTGCTATTTTCCCTTTCATATTAATTGGCTCTACTCTTCGAACAATGAGAGATGCTTTAATTTTAACTTCTTTGGTGTTTGTTACCCCTCAAATTTATTTTTTAATCTCACTCTTAACTTTAACAATTCTTTTTATTTCAAAAACAATTGAACAAAAATTTTTCATTCCTTACGAAAAAATTTCATTTATAAGTGGTATTATAGTAGAAATTTTTTTGTTATTAACATTACCAATCTACTATTTCAAAGCATTAATATATCTCATTCCTCTTTTAACTTTCTTCTTTCTATTAGTTTTTAATTCAAATACAAAAATTGAAAATAAAATCTTAATTTTTTCTCAAGCCTATGATGCCTCTATAAGCTATACAGCAATGAAATTTTTTGGATATAAAGAACAACATGTTTTACCTAACATTCTTTTTTCACTAGCTCCTCTAGAAACCTTTTTAATAATTAAACCTTTAATTGCAATTTTATCGATAATCCTTCTTGATTATTACATCAAACAAAAAGATTTAAACAAATACCTAAAAATGATAATTACAATAATTGGAATTGCTCAAGGTACAAGAAATTTGTTAAACCTTCTATGTTTAATTTAAGACAAATAATACACATAAAAACTCCAAGATTTTACAACCCATTTTCCTTGTTCTAAAATCTTAAATTCAATTTTGTTTTCTTTAGAAAGATAAATTGGATTTCCAAATATATCTTTGCTAAATTCAATTTCTTCATAAATTGTATGTGGTCTTCCTTCATAAACTACCTTTCCATTAACCTTAATTTCTAACAAAGATCTTCCTTTGCTTTGGGATGAATCAAAATATAAAGCAATTTTAAAATGATCAAAATTTGAAATTTGATCATTTGATAAAGTAAAGTTAAAAGTTTTAATTGCATTTGTTTTTAACTTTTCAATTAATCTAACATTTTTAAGCTTATAATAAGTAGAAGTCCAAAATTGATAGCTTGGTTTTTCACAATCAAATTCTATGTTTACAATTTTGTTTAAAGGAATTTCCAATTCAACGATTCCTAAAGATGGCTTTCCTTTGTAAATTACATTTCCGTTATATCTGATAATTAAATCTCCAAGCTTATTGCTTTCAATAACTTCAAATTTCAAAACAATTTTTTCAACTTTATTTAAATTATTAATTTCTGCAGAAATTGCTTTAATTTTAGAACCAAAAAATCCTCTTGAAATTTCAAATTGAGTTTCATTTCTTAAAATTTTCTCATTTTCTCCATATTCTAAAATAAATGGATCAAAAGGTCCAATCTCAGAAAAGCTTAAAATTTTTTCTTTACTGCTCACAACATTAACTTCAACTGGGATTTTTATTTTTCCTCCTTTATAATTTACATAAATATTTCCTAAAAATTTTCCAACTCTATTTGGAAGGTCAAAATAAATCAAAACATTCTTTTTAATGAAAACATCAAAATAATTATCTGAAAAATCAACAAATTTTGCTATTTCTCCATCTGCACTTAAACTTATATTTGTATTGTTTCCAATAATTTCTAAACTAACACCTCTAGATGTCCCATTTAAACCATTTAAAACAATTTTTCTTGGATTTACTACAGGTTTTGATTCTACCGCCGGAGGCAAAGTTAAAACAATAATAGCAATGAAAATAATTCCTGCTAACAAAATAAATGCAAATTCATCAAGTTTTTGACCTTTCATCCTAAAAAATAATTATAACTTAAAGCATTAAACATTTATGCAATCTCTAGCTTTCCTTCTAATTCTTTTCTTTTAAGCCTTGTAATATATCCAGTTACAATATTCCTAACTTTTTTTGATTCTATTTTCAGGACTTCCTTAACTAACTCTTTATTTTTATCAAAATCAGTCGTAATTCTATCTCTATATTGTAAGTAAATCTTTTGACCTATTTTTTTAATAAATTCTGTCTTTATTCTTCCCATCCCATCACCAAAGCTAAAGTAATACTTAATTTTAATTATTTTTAAATCTTTTAGAGCAATTAAATTCTAAAAATTACATTCTTTTCCTGAAGTTTTTTCTTACAACTTTCACAAAAATATTTAGATTTTCTATCAACATCAAGAATTGTATTTGAAAATGACATAACACATTTGGGATTTTTACAATGCTCTAGCCCAAACAAATGTCCAAGCTCATGGAAAACTTCTTTTACAATTCTTTCTTTAAACAACTTCTCATCAAACTTCTCTCTGTAAAACTCCGGATTTAATCTTGCTAAAGAAACAACTGCAATTTTTCCATTAAATTCTGCTTCTCCAAAAATGAAATTCAAATTATCAGCATAGATATCTTTTTCAATTATTCCCAAAACCTTTGAAGTGAACTTATTTCTAAGCCAAATTAAAATTTTTGTTGCATCATATTGCATTCTAAACGGATTATAAGCTTCTTCAGGAATTTCTCTTGGAAATAAAGAATCTACTGTTAGTTTAAATGTTTTCTTAATTTCATTTTCAATGAAATCAATTATTTCTTGATCAATTTCTCCTAAAGGAACAATTTTAAGAATCATTAATTTTGAATTTGGAAAAAAGAGAATTAAAAGGTTAGTCATTATATTCAAAGCCTAATTGTGAAAAATGCTACCGAAAAACTTAAAACCTATTTAAAATGGAATAAATAATATTATGTTGACTAATCTAAAAAGTGGGACCGTAGCTCAGCCCGGGAGAAATCATTCCCGAAAGCGACCGGCTGAAGACCGGTGTGTCGTGGGTTCAAATCCCACCGGTCCCATTTTTACAAAAGAAATGGCTAGGATTCATGCACATTTATGTGGAGATGGTTCTGTATGGATTTCTAAAGAAAAAAGATCTCCAGGAGATTTAAAAAAACATAAAAGAAGAAAAATTGAAAGAATTTGAAAATGACATGAAAATTGCATTTGGAAGAAAAGCAACAAAAATCCATGATGGAAAAGAACTTAAAGTCAATGGTGTTAAACATATTCTTCAATCTCTTAAAATTTCACTTCCTTTCAATTCATATACTTGGTTCATCCCAAAAGAGATATTTATCTCTAGCATTGAAGTTAAGAAGGAATGGATAAGAGCATTTTTTGATGATGAAACAACAGTATCAATAAATGGAAGAGATATAGAAATAAATTCAGTAAATAGATTTGGACTCTTACAAGTTAAGAAGTTACTAAAAGATTTTGGTATCGATTCTACTCTTAAAACATATGGAAAAATTTCTAGGTTAAGAATTGGAAGTAAATATCTCAAAATTTTTGAAAAATTTATTGGTTTTAAACATCCTAAAAAGAAAAGAAGATTAAAAATACTTTGTCAATCAAGTTAAAACCTTTAAATTTTTTACCGATAAAGTTTATTTTAGAGAATAATGAATTACAAGTTATTTCTAGTTCCACTTCTTCTTATAGCTTTAGTTATTTCATTTTCGGGATGTGAACAACTTCCTTTAATACAAGCATCAAAAACTACTCAACCTAAAACTACTCCATCTCTTTCTTCTCAAGAGAAGTTTGTAGAAGTTAGTCTTGTAGATTTCCCAGATAAAATGGAAACTGATATGGAATATCCTATTACCATTCAAATTGAAAATCAGATGGATGTAGATGCAAAAAATTTTGACCTTTCTATAGAAGAAGAAAATGAAGATTATGGATTACTTACAATATCAATAGATAATCCGCCAATGACTATTCCTTCATCTTCTTTAGAAAATGAAGTTGAACTTACAGGAACAATAACCACAGCAAAGGATAAAGAGGGAGAAGATTCGTTAATAGCAAAAGTTAGTTATGATGTTGAACAACAAATTGAAGGAAGCATTGCTTTCTTTAATTATGAATATTATAAAAAGGATCAAAATATAAGAGAAGAAGCTTTAAAGACACCTCCTATAAAAATTAACTTAATGCAAAATGCACCTCTTGTTGTTTCTTTCCATCTTAAGAAGTTCAAAAGCAAAGAACGAGCCGGATATCTCCCATACTTTTATAGAAAGGATCAACCAAGAAAAGAAAAATTAGTATTTGACTTGTCGTTGGGAGATAGAGGACATATTCTTGTAGATGGTAATATAAACAAAGTAAAGCTAGATGCAAAAATAAATGGTAAACCATGTGTTGATCAAGATGGAAAGGAAATAAAGGAAGTTGATTTAACCATTTATAGGCATAAAACAGTTACTTGCTATTTTGATCCTCCAGAATTTACAGAATCTAAAAAAGTAGTAGGTTTTTCTATTAAATTATCTTACACTTTCCAAGAAGAAAAATCTTATCCATTTAGTGTAGAAAAAATTGAAATATAAAATGATTAAGAAAATTACTAGAAAAACAAGCAAACAAATTAAGGAATTCTCTTTATTGTTTAAAAAACATTTAGCAGAATTTATAATTGGTGCATTTTCTTTTGTAGCAGCATTGCTTTGGAGAGATGCTATTCAAGAATTAATAAATGTTTATAGAAAGGCAATTGAAAATTTTATACCATTTCAAGGAATTTTGATAACAAAATTCTTAATTGCAATCTTTGTTTCGATTTTTGCAATATTTGCAATCGTTCTAATTTCAAAATTTTTAAAAGATTAGAAAGAAAATCCATATTTTCCTTTAAGCCTAACAAAAGCTACTGAAACAACTCTTTCCATTTTAATTTTTCCAGATTTCAATTTTTTTGCTTTTATTAATTCTTGTGAAATTCCATAATCTATTGGTAAAACTATTATTCCATTAACTTTCAATTGGTCTAAAAATGGTTTAGGTATATTGCTTGGAACTGCTGCAGTAACTAAAACTCTATCATAAGGTGCTAGCTCTTTATATCCCAAACTTCCATCTCCTAAAATTATCTTAACATTTTTCAAACAAAATTTTTCTAAATTGATCTTACCAAATTCATAAACCTCTTTATCGATTTCAACTGTAACAATTAAACCTTTCTTTCCTACAAGCCTAGATAAAATACAAGCTTGCCAGCCAGATCCAGTTCCGATTTCTAAAATTTTTTGCCCTCTTTTAACTTCTAATAATTCAGTCATCATAGCAACCATGTGAGGAGCTGAAATTGTTGAATCTTTTCCTATTGGTAAAGGATAATCTTCATAAGCTTCTTCTTTGAAAATTTCAGGAACAAAATTTTTCCTGTCACAAGCTAAAAAAGCTTTTTCAACTTTTTTAGATTTTAAATAACCAAATCTTTTCAAATATTCAATCATTTCTTTGTTATTCTTCATAATGAAAATTTAATTTGGAAAAACAAATTTGTAATTATGAATTTAAAATTTGCTTTAAAGCAAATCAAAGATGTCAAAGTTCAAGGAGCTAAAGAAATTGCAATTTTCGGATTAAAATTTCTGAAAGAATATAGCAAAAAATATGGGTTTGGAAAAAAGTTTGAAACTGCTTGTGAAAAGCTAGAGAAAGTTAGGCCTACCGCAGTTGTTTTGCATAATGTTTTGGAAATTGTAAAAAAAGAAAAAAGAGTTGAAACTTTTGATGAATTGATAAAAGAATTAGAAAATTCAACAAAAAAATTGGCAGAAATTGGTCAAAAAATAATTCCTAAAAAAGCTAAAATAATGACTCATTGTCATAGTGGAGAGGCTTTGGCTGTAATTAAAAAAGCGAAAGAAAAGAGAAAGAAAATTGAAGTTTTTGCAACAGTTACTGAGCCACTATTCCAAGGAATTAAAACAGTAAAAGAGTTAAAAGAAGTTGGAATAAAAGTTAATTTAATTGCTGATTCTGCAGCTGGCTATTTTATGAAAGATGTTGATATGGTTATTGTTGGAAGTGATGCTATTAGAAAGGAAGGTATAGTAAATAAAATTGGAACTTATTTAATTTCATTAGCTGCTAAGAAAGAAGGTAAAAAGTTCTATATGGTTGGAAATCATTTCAAGTTTGATAAAAGAAAAAAATTTGTGATTGAAGAAAGAAGTGAAAATGAAATTTGGAAGTTAGTTGGAAAGAAAATTAAAGGAGTTAAAGTAAGAAATCCTGCTTTTGACATAGTTCCTTGGGAAAATATAACTGCTTTAATAACAGATTTTGGAATTTTGAAAAAGAAAGATGTTATGAAATATTTGGTGAAAAAATGAAATATGAAGATTATGTTGATTTAAACTATAAACCAAATCCAAAGAAAGAAATAATTGCAAGTTTTTATTTTGAACCTAATGATAAAAACTTAAAGAAAGTTGCTGGAGCTATAGCTGCTGAAAGTTCTACTGGAACATGGTCTGAAGTAAAAGAAAATTCTTATGTTAAAAAAATTTCTGCAAAAGTTTTTGAATTGAAGAAAAACTTTGTGAAAATTGCATATCCTTTAGAACTTTTTGAACTTGGAAATTTACCAAATTTACTTTCTAGTATTGCTGGAAATATTTTTGGAATGAAAATAGTTAAGAATTTGAAATTGTTAGATGTACAGTTTCCTAGAAAGTATGTGAAAAGTTTTAGGGGGCCAAAATTTGGAATTAAAGGAATTAGAAAAATGTTGAAAATTAAAAAAAGACCTTTGATTGGAACTATTGTTAAACCAAAAGTTGGTTTAAATACCAAAGATTTTGCAAAAGTTGCTTACGAAGCTTGGAAAGGTGGTATAGATATTGTAAAAGATGATGAAAATTTAGCTTCGCAAAATTTTAACAAATTTGAGAAAAGAATTGAATTGGTTTTAAAAGCAAAAGAGAAAGCTGAAAAAGAAACTGGAGAAGTTAAAGGATATCTAGCTAATGTTACTAGTGAAACTTTTGAAATGATTAAAAGAGCTTATTTGTTAGAAGAATTTGGGAATAATTATATGATGGTTGATATTTTGACTATAGGATTTTCCGCCTTACAAACTTTGAGAAATCAAGAATTTAATTTAGCTTTACATGCTCATCGAGCAATGCATGCAGCTATTACAAGAAATCCTAAGCATGGAATTTCTATGTATTTTATAGCAAAAATTTCTAGATTGGTTGGAGTTGATCAAATTCATACAGGAACTGCAGGAATTGGAAAAATGAAAGCTTTGGAGAATGAAACAGAATTGTGCAATGAATTTTTGAGAAGTGAATGGTTTAGAGTTAGAAAAGTTTTGCCTGTAGCTAGTGGTGGGTTACATCCTGGTTTAATTCCAGCTTTAGTAAAAAAGCTAGGAAATGATATTGTTATACAAGCTGGGGGAGGAATTCATGCCCATCCAAAAGGAACTTTTGCAGGGGCTAAAGCTATGAGAGAAGTTGTTGAAGGATTAATTGAAGGATATACAACTAAAGAAATTGCTAAAAAAAGTGAAGAAGTTAGATTAGCTATTAAAAAATGGGGATATAGGAGAGTTAAATGAATTACAAAAAAGTTTTTCTAATCATTTTTATCTTAATATTGATTGTGAGTTTAGCTTATTGGATATACCAAAAATTCTTTTTTAATCCATGTGAATGGAGATCTATAAATTGTTGTTATGAATATGGAGCAATTTGGGCTTGTGTAGATATAAGAAATTTTAAGGAAAATTGTTCAAAATTTGTATTATGTCCAAATGTAAAAACACCAAAACCAAATAAAAGTTGTGTTTATGAAAATGGGAGGTGTGTTGTTAAATGAAACTAAAAGTTAGAATTTTAGGTTTGTCAGCTGGAAGAAAACCAGTTGTTATTTTGAATGAAGATGATGCAAGAGAAATTGGAGTAAGAGGATCTTCGAGAGTTGAAATTTCTTATGGTAATAAAAAGATTGTTGGAATTGTCAATTTATCAAAATCTTTGGTAAAGAAAGGGGAAATTGGTTTTTCAGAAGAAGTAGAAAGAAGATTAAAAGTTAAAGAAAATGAAAGCATTGAAGTTAATGAAGCTCCCTTTCCCGTTTCTGTTGAATACATAAGAGAAAAGTTAAGAGGAAGAAGGTTGAGCAAAGAAAAAATTTACCAAATTGTTAAAGATGTTGTTAAAGGAAATTTGAGTGAAATTGAAATTACTGGATTTGTTGTTGCTTTGCATAGTTATGGATTAAGCTTAGAGGAAGCTGCAAACTTAAGCTTAGCTATGGTAAAAACTGGAGAAGTTTTGAAGCTAGATAGAAAGTATATTTTGGATAAACATTCAATTGGAGGAGCCTTTGGAGATAAAACTTCAATTATTTTAGTTCCTATAATTGCAAGTTTAGGGTATACAATTCCAAAAACCAGTTCAAGAGCAATTACAAGTGCTGCTGGAACAGCTGATAAAGTTGAGGTTTTGACTAATGTTGAGTTAGAGTTAGAAGAAATGAAAAGAGTTGTTGAAAAAACTAATGGTTGTTTGATTTGGGGAGGAGCTTTACATTTAGCTCCTGCTGATGATATTTTTATACAAGTTGAATATCCTTTAGGAATAGATCCTTTGCTATTTCCTTCTATAATGAGTAAGAAAAAAGCTGTTGGTGCAACACATTTAGTTATAGATATACCAACTGGAAGAGGAACAAAAGTAAAAACTATTGGAGATGCTACTTTATTAGCTAAAGATTTTATAGAACTTGGAAGAATGCTAGGAATTAAAGTTAATGTAGCAATAACTTATGGAGAGCAACCAATTGGATATACAATTGGTCCAGCTTTAGAAGCTAAGGAAGCTTTGGAAATTTTAATGAGAAAGAAAATTGTTGATGATCAATTAGATAAAGTTTTAGAGTTAGCTGGGATTTTGCTATCAATGGTTGGAAGAAAAGACGGAAAAGAATTAGCTTATAAAGCTTGGAAGTCTGGAAAAGCTGAAAAAAAGCTTAGGGAAATTATTGAAGAGCAAGGAGGGAATGGAAAAATTAAACCAGAAGATATACCTATTGGAAGATATAAGCTTGATGTTTATGCAAAGGAAGATGGAAAAGTTTTTTGGATTGACAGTAAAAAATTGGTTGAAATTGCTAGAATGGCTGGAGCCCCAAAAGAAAAAGGATCTGGAATTTTAATTTACAAAAAAATTGGAGATAAAGTTAAGAAAGGACAAAAGATTTTTTCTGTTTTTGCTGAGCATGAAAATAAATTAGATAGAATTGAAAAAATTGTTGAAGAAAGTAGAATTTTTGGAATTGGAAAAAAAGCTGAAATGTTAATAAGTAAAGTTAAAGATGGATTTGAACATAAAAAACAGTTTATCCTTGAAAGATAATTTTCAAAAAAATAAAAAAGAAAAAGTTGCTAGTTTAGATTTATTTTGTTAGTACTATTGTGATGGTTGAAACATTTACTTTTCTTCCATCTTCTAGTTCTCTTTCTTCTGTATCAGTCTCTATTTTCTTTATTTTAACATCCTTCATAAACTTTCTTCTTACTACTTCAGCTACATCAACTGCCTTGCTTATTGCTCTTCCTCTTGCTTTTACTATCACTTCTTTTTGCCCGTTTGTGAATTGAGTTATTACTGCTAGTACATAGCTCATGCTTGGCTTTTTACCAACATATACTATATTTTCTGCTTGTTGTTCAGCCATTTTTCCACCTTTTTCTTGGCTTTTTTAAGCTTATTGCTTGTAAATGTTATTTAGATGGTAATATTTAAATTTTTTGGAAAAATAGCACTTATAGCAAGCTATATAAAGATTTCTATCTACAATATTCCTCCTTATTTCAATAGCTGTATAGATTTTTCTATTAATTTTTGGAAGTAAAAATAATTTTAGATAAAATGACAAAGAAAAATAAATTAAATCCACTCTACATTGAATGGATGAAAGAATATACCAGTGGGAGAACAAAGCTTCCGTTTTCCAAATGGTTGGAAGAAAGAACAAAACAATCAAAATTTAAAAGTATTATGAGAGATAAAATCTCAAATGCTTTTTCATCAGTCCCTTCACAATTCAAAAATATTGGATTTAAAGGACTTCCTATTTTTGCTTTTCTCTTCATCGCTTTAATAGTAGTTATTTTTAACTTAGCAGTTGGTTGGATTATTTCAATTGCCTATCACAATCCTTCATCTCTTTTTCCTTTCTTCCTTCTTTCTATAGTTGGATTTGTTATTTCAATTGTTCTTTTAGCTCTAATTCAAATTATTGGGGGTCCAAAGCTTAAGGTTTTAGATACCATTTCAAGCTTAGTGGGATTTAGCATAAGCAAAATTTTTCTCTATCTCTCAATTCTCTTTTTATTACTCTCCATAATAATTTTTGTTTCTGAATATTCGGTTACTTGGTTAAATCTACCAAGCGACTTTTCTGTATATAAGCTTTTAGAAATTAGCCAAAATTACAGAATAGCAAGAATTGTCGAACTATCTATCTGGATAGTAGTTTTTATAGTAACTTTAATTAATTTATTTCAAATTAGATCTCCAAAAATTTCAAATATATTTCTTCCAACATTTTCCTTCTATCTTTTACTTTTGCTTTCTATTTTTGTTGGTATACCAATTTATGTTAAAGGAGCTTCTGTTACTCTTTGCTCTTCTTCTTTCTTTCAAACTTTATATCAAAAATATCCAGAGTATTATGCCTTTTTTTGTGGAGCCCCTCCACTAGCTCCACAAGTTACAATAACTAAAACAAAAGTTGAAGAAATTCCAAAAAAAGTTGGAATTAAAGTAGAATATGATGTTCAAAATAGATTATTAGCATTAGAAAGTAACTATTATACAATTTTAACTATTACAAATCTTTATAACAAAAACATAACTATTTTTTCACCACTCATTTACTATATTTATTCTGAAAATCCAGAAATAATATTTGGAAATAAGGAAAATGGAAACATAGTTCTTCCGTCTAAGGAGTTTCACAATACAGAAACACTACCTCCAAAATCTTCTATTAAACTCTTGTTAGAATTTGATAGACATAAAATAGGAATTTATAAATGGAAGAAATGTCCTTATTCTCAAGAGACAATCGAAAGAAATCTTCCTTATACAGGTTTAAAGGAAGTAGAATGCGCAGATAATTTACCTTGTGAAAATAATAAAAAATGTGTAAAAATTAAATTTGCTGTTTGTAAGTGTTTAGATTGGAATAAGACAATTTTATCAAGAATTCCATTAAGAATAAAAACAATCTTTAACCATACTGGAAATTTTGTAGCTATTACAAATTTAACTTATTCAGAAACTTTAACAAAGCCTACAAAAATTGTTCAAAAGTTTAAAGAAGGACCATTAACTTTAAACTTTTCATTTTCCCCAAATCCTTTCAATTTAGAAGATTTAAAATTTAGAAGAAGTGTAGAAATGATTATTAGTGGAAAATATAGAGGTAAAAACTTAGAAATACACGATATTAAAATTGAGCCGATTAAAACCATTTCTTCTGTATATATACCTTCCAAAAAAATTTTGGTAAGAGAAGCTTTGGGATTAGAAAAAATTGATTGTAAAGAAGATCCTAATGACGAAATTTGGAAAAGTTTTGAAAAAGAAAAAATAATTAATCCACAAAAAATTTGTGAATTTAATGTTTCCTCTATAGAAATAAATCTAACTTACTTAGGAAATAAAAAGTTCGAAGAGCTAACACCCGAAGAAATAGAAGCAAGAACTATTTCTTTCAAAGATTTACCATTCTATGTACTTGCTAGGTATTGTGAAGCTTGCTATAAAAACAATACTTTGCAAGAATGGGAAGAATGTTCAAAACTAATTCCTTCTTGGCAAAAAGATGAAATAGAGAAAATTAGAAAAAATTGGCAAAATTATGTAAAAAGCGAAGTTGGAGAAAAAACCTTTGAAGATTTTATAAAAGATAGTTATATTTGTGAACTTTTATCTTACAAAGATATTTTGAATGAATTAAGAGAATCTTCTGTAAAAATTTCTTTGAATTATACGATAGAAGAAAGTTTTTCATCTCCAATAATCCCTTATGCACAATAGTTTAAATAATAGAAAAATAATAGAAAAAATTATGAAAGGTATTTCAGTTTTGGTTCCATTAATAATTGTACTAATAGCAGCAGCACTTGTAATTGTTGTATTATTTACAAAGTACGGAACTTTTTCGACAACAATGTCAGTAGGAGAATGTTGGAATTTTATACTTCAGAAATGTAACGAAGATCCTACTAGAATAAATAATCAAACATTAGACCAAGTATCAGTAGGAAATCCCATAGAAACACAAAAATTAATTTCTTGTACTAAAAACTTTTGGTCTGGATTTATCGAAATTGAGGAAGAAACTGGAAAAGAAAAGTTTGATGAAAACTTTTGTACTTTAATAAGGGATTATCCAAATGGATATTCATAAAATTATTTTAACAAGTAAAAATAATTTAATTTCATGGAAAAAATTATTTATTTAATTCTTGCAATTTCTGTAGTTCTTGTTCTTCTTTTTGTTGCATTTAGATATGGATTAAACCCTCTCTATGGATTTTCTAAAGAAGGAATATGTAGAGCCGAAATAATGAAAATTTGTTCAGAAAATGGATATCCTGGTTTGCGGGAAAAACTTGAAGAATGTTGGGATCATCTTCCAGAAGATTTAAAATCTGCTTGCCAAACTTGCAAAGAAGGTGGTGATTGTTCTTCTTGTTGCTCTTCTCTCAAATAACTTTTTTACTTCCAGTTATTGAAACAAAATCTATTGTTGTATTAAAATAATTTGTTTGCCTCCATCTATAGTTATAAACTGGATACTTATAGATATCTTGATACTCTACTAAAGCTGCCATTGCTCCTGGATATTTATAAACATACTTAGTATTTTTTAGCACATCATACCAATCTTCGCAAATTTCACAAACACAACCCCCTCCCATATTACTAACAAATCCCTTATCATATCCCAAACTTAAACAAACATCATTACAATTAACTTTCTCATACTTGCAAAGATTATTTTCACAATAATATTCTTTATAATTTTCTTCATCAATTCTTACATCAACAAAGCTATCTGTTTCATTTTCACAATATCCGATTGTAAAATAATCTTTACCGTTATCAGTATCTACACAACCAATTACATTTGATGGGGGTTTTGACCATTTTGGTTTCAAAACAATTTTCCATCGCTTACAACCACATTCTTTTGAATCCTCCCTTGAGGAATATTTAACCTCATACTCAAAATTTATTATAGATTTAAGAGGTTTCATTCTTGCAGAAAAGTCATTTTCTTCAATCTTTACTCCTTTAATAAATTCTATAAAAGATTGATTTACCAAAAGCAAAGTTTCATTAATGCATTCTTCAATTTCTTTATTCTCACAATTAATTCCAAACTCGTATTCTGAACAATTTTCAATATAATATTCAAGTGGCTTAATTTTATTTTCACAAATATTTCCAATCTCAATTAAAGTACAATTTTTAGGTAAATTTTTATATGCATTTTTTAAGCTTTCATTCAAAAAATCTTTGTTTAAAAAAGTTTCATTTGCATGCTCCATCATTTCTTTAAACTTTGTTAAAATAGTTGAATTAAAGGCAAATCCTAATTCATTAAGACATCCTTCTTTACAAAATAATAAGTTATTTACTTCCAATGAAAAATTAAATCTATCATTTTCTTCTTCCATTCCTTTAAGTTTAAGTACAAGATTTTTTACTTCTTTTTCTGATTTAATTTGATCTGCATATTCTTTCATAATTTTTTGTGTTTTATTCGTTATATTGTAATGATAAAGAGTTGGGAAGAAAGTTTTAGAATAATTCCTCCAAATAGAATAACTATTAAAATTAAGATTGGATGGCACTTCCTCATATCCACCATTAATTCCTACATGATAGATTCCTTGAAATGCAGAATAATTACAAGCTACTTTTGCTCCAATTTTAATCATTTCAAAATTATTAATTGAAGAAATAATTCTGCTTGCATGAACCAAAGAAATTTCATTTTCAATCTTTTGAATTAAACTTCCTGAAATTATTCCATATATAGATGCAAAGGAAATTGCAGCCATTACAATTAAAATAACAATGCTTGCTTGTGATTTCATCATTGCACCTCTATTCCAACTTTTTTAATCAAACTTTCTGGATTATAAGGAAGAACAATTGTAAAAGTTTCTTTTTGTATATATGGCAATGATTCTTTACAATTGTATTCTCCCATTAATCCCTCTTTAGGATTGCAAGATGGAATACTTACTTTAAAGCAAGAAGAGGCTGTTAACTTATGCAATTCTCCTACTACTTTTCCTTGAAAGCTTAAACAATCTCTACCCCAATACTTTTCAAACGATTTCAAATCATGCAAACCTATAACAAAATATTCAGCAATCATTCTATAGTTCGGAATAATTTCAAAAAATTCTAAAAAAGCATCACTAACTAAATTAAATTGATAGTTTATATTTGTTTCCACCCATAAATTATATTTCAAATTAGAAAGAAAAAACCAAGAAACAAATAGCAATAAAATTATTCCAAATACTATTATCATTCCGCTAACTGTTATAAACTGAACAATCCCTTTCTTCATATTAGCCCCATTCAACTATTCCAACAACTAATCTTCCTATATGTAAATCATTTCCATAGCTTATTAATACTGGTAAACCTAAAGACGAAAGTTGTGTTGAAGATTGGGAAAAGTAAGTATTGCTTCCAAAGGCATTGTTTATACATTCAGCAACTCTAAAAGGCGTCCAAACATTCTCTATAAAAAGAGATGAAACTAATGGATTTGAAAGAAAGTGAGACAAACCAAAAATTGCTGAAATTACTTCAATAGGATTTTCAACATTCCAATTTGTTGCTAAACAAGTTAAAAATTTCTTAATTTTTTCTGATGGAAATGAAGTGGGCCCTTTCAAAGCAAATATCCACCCTTTACAAAATTTTGAATTCTTATCACAATTATCAAGATCTACAACATATACTATACTAAAAGTATTGGGATATCCTATCTCCCACGTTCTTGCATTTTGGAATAATTGTTGCCAATTTAAATTTTCTAAATCAGCTTTACTTGTAACTCTAGAAGCATATCCCATTTCAACCCATCTATCTAAAAGAGTAGCATTTACAACACCTTTGTTATAAGGATACCCTAGCAAAACTTTTGAATTTTTAACAGGATATTCTACAAATCTTGGACTAGAAAGTAAATTCTCTGCTAGAATTATTGATTTTCTTTCTAATTCATTTTCTCTAACAATTACATGGACTTCAAAAAAATATTTTTGAACAAGAAAGTAAGTTCCGATAAGGATAGTAATAAACATCAAAGCTACTATTATACCTATGAAAGTTAAACTTATTCCTTTCATTTTCTCATTCAAGAGCACTTATTCTACAAATTACATTTCCTAAGCTACTTCTTTCAATTTCAATTTTTAGCTTATTAGCTTCTATCCTTCTATTACTACAACTAAATGGAAGAGTTTCTAAAGCTTTATATCCTTTATGATCTTTAGCTTTTTTTTCAACAAACAATTCTTTACCTTCTCTAATTTCAATCATATAATCTGAGTAAAGATCTAGCTTATAAGAAATTGGAGAAATAGAAGAGCCTAAAATTCCTATTGTTGTAGAAATTTTTCTTGCAGTAATTTCAGAAGATGTATTTGTCAATTTTCCTATCAAAATTTCATTAAATTTTGTAAAATACAAAGCACTACCAGCTATCAAAATTGCTGCGAGGAGTAAAATACCTAAAATTTCTACGCTTACAGCTGGCATTAATTAAATATTTGTTATTTTGAGATTAAATTTTCACATTCTTCTCTTTTTGGCTCAGAAATTCCAACTTTACTACAATCAAAAGGTGGAATAGAATTCCAATCTTCTTTTATTCCAGTTGTTATCCATTTATAACAAAAGCTTTGAAGTTTTCTCACACAAGCATATCTTAAGCTATAATTTGAAAAATGAGGAAAAATTTGAGGAAAAACTATAGATAAAGCAAGTAAAAATAATCCTATTAAAAAAATTACAAACAAAATGTACCAACCAACACCTTTTATCATATTTTTTCACTTTTGATTAAGATTTTTCCAAAAATGTTATTCCATCTACATAAATAATGTCTGGCAAAGAAATAGCATGAGGGGTAGAAATGGTAAAATTAATAGAAGAAATTGAGGCACATTTTTGTTGATTTCCAACTTCTATCATGATCCATTCATTAGGAACTTTACTAAGTAAGAAACTTTGAGAATATCCACAAATGTTTTTATTCTTGTCATAAATATCTACTATAATATTTGCTCCTTCTTCTACTGACGTTGGTATCTTAACAAATAAGAAAATATACTTAAGATTAAGGTTCTGAGAAACACAAGCTAGATCAAGAGAAAATTTTTCTTCAGAAGTTAAAATATTGCCTCCAGCAAAACTAACTTTAATACTTTTTTTACCCAAAACTGATTCACTATCCACTAATTCAATTTTTCCATTCTCAACACTCCAACACTTTCTATAATCCTCTTTTTCTGTAACCATATCCATTCCAATTTTTGATGTATATTCATCTTTCCAGGAAAAAGAGAGAACAGATGAATAATCTCCACATTTCTCATCTTTTACTTCTAGATGAGAAATATATCCAGATCTTTTCCAAAGAGGAATTAAAAAATTTTCATTTTCTTTTAGTATAAAATATCCTCCTATAATTTTATTCTGCGTTTCGTTAAGGTAAAAAAAGCTGAAAATGCAATAATTATTCTCTTTAGCATAAAATACTGTTTTTCCATTTACATCATTTTCGTCAGAAAAGTAGATTCGTGCTTTCTTTTGTGAAGAAAGTTGAACATTACTTAAAGTGCTATGTGGAAGTAAACTAATATATTGTGGACTTTCAAATACTTCTAAATAATCTACATATGCTCTCTTTGAAGAATCCTTTATTAAAGTAACTTTATCATAACAATCACTTTTTCCTTCAACACTTTGAATTAATTTTTTGTTAACATAAATTGAATTTGATGAAAATTCATCTTTTATACATTCTAAATTTTCGATTTCAGAAGATAGTTTATTTTTATCTATAGAATAGCTTTCTTCTAGAGGAATTTCTACAGGCCATTGAGCAGAATTATCATTACATATCTTCTTTTCACTTCCCTCGGCAAATCCTAATTTAATAGGAATTTTACAAACATTCTCGTACCATTCATCACAATATTGATCTGTTATTGGAGAATCACAGCCTTCTTCACATCTATAATAAGCACATAAAATTGCTTTTTCTGCTTTCGAATAAGAAGGAGAACCAAAGATAGATCCAAAAACTTCATTTATTAAATTTTTAACTTTTGAGGACACGCTAAAAACTAGTGCAAGAATAATAATCATTACAACCACTTTAAGAATAAGTCCGGGAACTTCCATAAATTAAATTTTAAAAAAAGTAGATTTATCATTTACATTCTTCTCCACATGCACAGCCCCAACACATTGACCAACACAAAGGATTAATATTTTTCCAAACATTTGTAAAAGCTGGTTGGCAATGTAAAACATAACAACAAAATCCATACTTAACATTCCTCCAAAAATCCCCAAAATTAACATTCTTCAGAAATGACATTACCAAGATAAAAATTAAAATTATCCCAATTACTACTAATATTGCTGAAATAACTTGTCCTTTCATTAAATCCCCAAAATTTCCATTGGGATTTTATAATATGCAAAATAAAAGAAAATAGCTAAAAGTAAAAATAAGATAATTAAAAATCCTACAAAAAGTAAAGTTTTTCCCATTATCCCAATCCTTTCGCAAGTTCTTCTATATTTATCATTACTTTTATTCCAAAATAAATTAATAGAACCAAAATGATGTAAATTAAAGTACTTATCAAAATATTTTTAGCAAAAAGTCTTGCTTTTGAAACTTCATCATTACCATAAACAATTTCTCCATATAGGTATGTTAACAAATATGTAATTTCTAAAAGATAAATTCCAACAATAATTTGAAAAATTGGAACTGGAGTAAGAGAAGTTATACTTAAAATTGAAAAATATCCAAAATCTAAAAAGTTTGAAAAAGATTTTTGTTCAAAAATTTTTGAAGCTTGTTGAATGGTACCTCCTAAATAAAAGAAAATAGCAAGAGTAAATACAGTTAATCCAACAATAATTCCAGAAGTTATTGGTGCAATGACTGTAGATTGCATTTTTATGTTAGAAGTTATTTCTTCCAATATGCTTAAAGATTTTTCACTTGTTCTTTTTGCATTTTCTAAATACTTTGAAATAAAGTCAAGAGCTTTTGATAAATAAAATGGTCCTTTTTTTGAAATTTCTACCACTAAAAGCATTGTTGTAGAAATTACTTTTGATTTAAACTCGTTTATAGCTCCATATTTTTTGTGGAAAATTGCATCGGAAAGTCCTAAGCCAATTTGCTTTATGTTGGAAATTACTTTTTCAAAAAATCTTTTAATTTTAAAATTTCCCAATCTCCCTAAAGAAGAATAAATTACATCTTCTATTGGTTTTCCTAAACTTAATTCTATGCTAAATTCTCTTAGCGCAGTAGGCAATTCGTTTTCTGCAGCCACTATTTCTTTATTTTTTTCGAAAAAAAACCATCCAACAACTCCATTATAAATTACAAAAGACAAAGAAATAGAAAAAATTAAAGCTAAAGAAAGAAATAGTTGATATTCACTAAACAAAACTAACTCAGAAGAAAATAGAAGATAAGAAAAAAATGAAACCAATGCTATTCCTAAAGCTAAAGAAAAAATTTTAATTTTTTTCTTAAATTTTCTAAATTTTTCAATTTTAAACAACTCTGGTTGATTAAAAGAAAATGCAGTCAAACAAACTCTTTGTTTAATCAAAAGATATACTATTACAAACAAAAATACATCATAGAAAAATCCTATCAAAAATGGGTCTGAAACATTTGGCATCATTAAGAATAATATTGGCAAAATTATTAAACCAAGCAATGGTAACATTATACCAAACATATTTATTAAAACTAAGGGTGTTTTGGTTTCAATTACATATCTTTCCATTCTAGAAAGAGTGGAAGAGAAAATTAAGTTAACAGCTTTATCTAGCACTTTTTCCATGTTTTCTGATCTTATGCTATTTTTTATCAAAAGAAGTGCCTGAGAAAACTCTTCACTTTCCACACTCCATTTTTCAGAAATTTTATCTATTACTTCTTCTATGTTTCTAGCTTTTCCTGAATAAATTTCCCATAATCCCTTTCTAAAATCTTTTCCTAACGGACCAGTAAGATTTTTAGAAGTAAAAACATAAGCTGCTTCTAAATTTTTATAAGCTCTTAAAGAAATTGCTAAATAAATTATTGAATTTACCATTTCTGAAGAAGCTTTAGCTCTAAACCAGTAAGAGTAAAACTTCGGATATGAAATTAGAAAATAGAAAATTAAAGGAATAAGTAAGCTTCCCATTACTAAAATTCCAAGATAGTTTGTTAAATAGTAAAAGAGAAGAAGAAAGAAGAAAATCAATATAGAAAAATTAATAGCTGATGAAAAAATTTCTGAAGGCAAAACTTTAAGATGAGTAAATTCTATTTCTTTCTTCCATTCTTTTTTCCAATTAGTCGGAACTGGATATTTCAAAAAAGAAAAAATTTTGCAAAATCTTTCATAAATAGAAGGTTTTTCTTCTTCAAAATCTTTTATTTCTTCCAAAATATTCATTAATTTAATTTTTAAATTTCACCTTAATCTAAGTTTTTCTTTCAGCCATTTAAGCCATTCTTCATAAATTCTTTTATTATCCAAACCAACTTCTTCATAAACTTTGTTTGTAATTAAATGAAAAGCTTCATTAGCTTCAACTGTAAATTTTGCTTCTAAAATTTCTGGCCTATTTAATTTTAAAGAATAATCAACTAAAGTTTGTTTAATTTTTGCTCTTAACAAAATATTATCCCAAACAGCATCCCAATTCCCTCTAAATTCTCTTATTCTTTTAGCAATTTCATTCAAAACTTGGCTTTCTCCTTCAAGCAAAACATCTGTAGGTTTTAAGCTATCTTCCTTTGCCGAATATTCCATTAGCTTAACAAATCCTTCTTCTTGCAAGGGATCTTCTTTCCAGTCCTTTCTAACTTCTGTTAACTCAACAACTCTTCTAAACCTTCTTAAACCATCTGGTGTTTTTATGAAAGTTGCAATTGTAATTATATCTAAAGCTTTAAAGCTTGTTGGAACTACACCTAAATCATTAACAACTCTATCATAAACACCATAAGCAGATTCTCCATGAATTGTACCAGCTACTAAATTAGATAAAGCACCAATTCTCATAGCTTCAAATAAAGCTAAAGATTCTTTACTTCTTACTTCTCCAACTATTAAAACAGAATCTCCAAGTCTTAAAGCAGTTCTTAAAGCTTCTTCAGGAGGCAATTCAGTTTGAACTTGAGTAATTACTGATCTAGATTTCATGCTAACAATATTATAACCTAACTTTCTCATCAAATCAATCCCTAACTCAGGAGTATCTTCAACAACAACAATTCTAGTATTTCTCATTAGTTCAAGCATAGTTGCATTTAATAAAGATGTTTTTCCAGAACCTCTGCTTCCAGCTATTAAAATCGCTCTTCCCCCATCTACTAAAAAACTCATTATACCAGCATACAAAGGATTAAAGTATTTTACTTTTATGAAAAGAGGATATGTCCATGGATTTTGCCTATGTCTTCTAAAAGCAAATGCTAATCCTTTCAAAGACAAATTTTTAGTAATAATAGCTACTCTTGCTCTTCCTTCAGGCAAAGTTATTTCTGTATCTAAAACTGGGTTGCTTTCATCTAATGGTCTTCCAGAATAAAGTCTAAACCTTGTTGCCCAAGCTTCTGCTTCACTTCTTGTCGGAATAACATTTGTTTCGCATTCTCCATAATCAGAATGATTAACAAAAATTGGTGTTGTTCCTATAGGAGCATTTACATAAACATCTTGTAATCTTTCATCACTTATTAAAACTTCCAAAATTCCAAATCCAACTGTATATCTAACTAAAATTTTTGTTAAAAGCTCAATTTCTTCCAAAGAAAGTTTTAAATTTTTTTCTTTAGCCAAACTTCTTATTAAACTTCTTCCTAGCGAAGTAAACAACTCTCTAGCTCTTTCAAAATCAGAAACTTCTTCTTCTCTAGGCCTATGCTCTGCTAAATACTCTCTAGCTCTTTGCAAAATTTCATTTTCATCTTCTTTTAACTTAAGCTCGGGAGGAATTACTTTGTAAAAAAGTCTTGTCGAATTTGGAAGTTTATAAATTTCAACTTCCGTTTCATATCCAATTCTATATCTTTCTATTAACCTAGAATCTTTCGGCAATTTTAAAATAAATCTAGTTAGCATAAACTTTGGTCTAATAATTGGAGAAAAAATTTTTCTATAGATTGATCTATCTCCAAAAACATAATTCTTTAAATAGGGTTTAGCATGTTTTATTAAAGATAAATTTTCAAGTAAATTTTTTAATGGAATCAAAATTTTTGTTAAAAAATGTATATCTTCTTTTAAACTACTTCTTTTAAATTGCTCGATCAACTGATTAACTCTAACATAAGCAGCTATTGGATCTTTCCTTATCAATTGAGTAATTATAAATTCCATTTCGGATATCCTTTTTCCCAAAAGCTTCTCTTTTCCTTTTGGAACAATTCTATACAAAGAAAGAAATTGCTCTGATGAAACTTTTTTGTAAAGATTAGCTAACTCCAAAAGCATTTTTGTTTGTTCGTAATCATACTCAATTTCTCTTTCTTCTTCCAGAATTATTCTTTCAATTCCTACTTCTTTCGTAAGTATGTCTATAATTGTAGCCATTGTAGCTCCAGAATCTTCAATACTAGTAGGAATTACCCAATTCCTACAATCTATTCTAAGAACTCCTTCTTTAATTTCATAATTAACCAAGATTACACCTACTATTAATTTATCTTTTTCAAAACAAATGTTTTATTATGGCAGAAAAAGTAAAAGTTGGTGAAATTTTAAAGGAAATTATAAGAAGGTTAAATGAAATTGAAAGAAGAATTAGAATTTTGGAAGAAAGAAATGATAAAATTGAAGAAAGTCAAATAAGTTTGCAAAGAGAAGCTATGGAGAAAATTGATGAAGTAAAGCTAAAACTTGATAGAATTTTGGACGGAATTCAAAGACTTAAAAATGATTTAAAAGATTTAGAAGAGAGGATAGAAAGAATTGAAAAAGATTTAGAAAATTTTGTTAGAAGAGAGGAATTTGAAAGTTTATATAATTATGTTGAACTTTTCAATCCATTGAAATCAAAATTTGTTACTAGAGAAGAAGTTAAAAGAATTTTGGAAGATCTGTTAGAAGAAAAAGTTAAAGGATAATTTTTATTTCTTTATAAGAGAAAAATTAATAAGAGAAAATGCTCTTCTTTAAGAAAAAAAAGAAAGTTGAAGAGCCTATTGGAAGAGGTTATATACCTATAGAAAGAGTTAAAGAACTTTCTTCTAAGGGAATTCCAGATAATGAAATTGTTAATATTCTTAAAAAAGAAGGATTTTCTCAAGCTGAAATAGATAGTGCTATGTCTCAAGCAATTAGAGATGTTGTTGCTGGAAAAGAAGAAAGAAGAGAGGAACTTCCAACAATAGAAGATTTGAAAAAACCACAAGAAGACTTTGAAATTCCTGAAGAACCGGTTCCAGAAAGCTATTATAGAGAAATTTCTAAATCTTCTCCAGACGACACATATATCGAAACTTTAATCGAGGATAGAGTTTCTGAAATAAATAAAAAAATTTCAGAAATGAACTTAAGATACAAAGAAATTGAAGCAAAAATTGAAGCAATATCAAATCTTTTAAAAGAAATCGAAGCCGAAAAAGAAAATGAAAAAATTAATTTGGAAAATAGAATAAGTGAATTGAAAGAAGATATAAGAAGATTGATAGCAAAAGTTGAGAGCTTAGAAAGAGTTTTTAAAGAGGCCTTGCCAGCTTTAATAGAATCTGTTAAAGCTTTAACAGATTTAGTTAATAAGTTAAAAGTTTAGATTTTACAAAAAATAAATTCTTTAATTTTGAAATTAATTTTAGAGAAAAATGGTAAATTATATTGAATATGCGATTAGAGAACTTTTAAGCTATGGATTCTATGATTTGCTAGTTTTCATTTTAGGAACAGCTTTCATTTATGTTTTGCTTAAAAAATTTGATATTACAAAAAGTAGAATTATCGATGGAATAATTTCCTTGTCAGTTGGTTTTTCTCTTTTAGCCTATAAAGTTTTGTATGGTTTAAGCATTGTTACCCCTTTAACTGGATTTTTTATGCAGATTTTTGTTTTTGGTCTAATTTTCTTTTTTGGATCCCTTTTAGCAAGCATTTTTTATCCAGATTTGATGAAACTTTTGGCAGAAACGATGAAAAGTAGAAGAACTTTATTTGCACTAGTTGCTTTAGTTTTAGCTATAGCTATATCTTCAAGTTTAATTAGTGTTTTTTGGACAGCGCCTTTAGGAGCACCTGGACTAGGACCTGATCCAACAACAGTTTCAATTATCGTTGCTAGTATAATTGTAATTATTATTTTAATGGCAATTTCAGCTACACAAAAGTGAGAAAATGGCTACTCCAATGGAAAATGCAATTATTGCTTTGAAAAATTTTGGAGCATTTCAATTTCTATTTCCATTTATGTTAACTGCAGCAATTTTTTATGGATTATTAAGAAAATCAAAAATTTTTGGCGAGCCTGAAAAAAATATGGTTGTAAATGCAACCGTTGCTTTAGTTGCAGCTTTTATGGTTTGGGCATATCCTATATTAGCTGGAGTAAACATTGAAACTCAACTTTCAATGTTTTTCTTTTATGGAACAATTTCTATTTTAACAATTTCAATTGGATTAATGATTTTAGGGATGTTTTTATCAAAAGGTGTTGGAGAATATTTAGAAGTTAAAATGGGAAAGACTTTTTGGGGTGGAATTTTAGGAATTGGCTTGCTAATAGGTTTTGGTATTTTGATTTCATCGGGATTAATTCCAACTATTTTTGGTCCTGTTCCTGGAGCAAGTTGGGAAGATATTCAAGGATTAATAGCAGTTATAATCATTATTATTGTCCTTATGGCTATTGCTTTTTGGCCATCTAAATCTACTCCTCAGCAAATAACTCAATAAATTCTTTTTCTGAAAAATGTAAAGGTGAAAGTAAAATTAAAGAACAGGGATATCCAAATTCTTTTTTTATCAAATTTTTAATTTTACCATAAACAATTTTGGGATTTTCGCTTCCAAGCCTACAAACAACTAATATTTTTTCCTCTTCATTCAAAATTTCTCCTCCATATTTTTCATTTATTTTTAAAAGAATCTCCAAAGCTTCTTTAACACTCATATATCTCCTATTTTCAAAATCAATATCCAAAAGGCATAAAGTATGCAAATTATTTTTCTTATTCGATAAAATTGAATCATAAACAGATTTTGGCAACTCTGAAACTTTTTCTAAAAAAGGAATGCTAACAACTTTCCCAAATTTGTATATATGTAAGCCAGTTTCAGCTATAGCTGAAACTATGGAAGATGAATGAATTATTTTTGTTTTAATTTTTCTTTTTCTTGCTTCCTGAATTATCGAAGAATGAGTTGTTGCAACTAAGGGGTCTCCAGGAACTAAAATTGAAATTTTTTTATCTTTAGCTTCTTCAACTATTTTTTCTAAACTATCTTCCAAATCTTTTCTTTTAACCAAAATAATTTTTTTATTTGCTAATTTCTCAAGATTTTCAAGACTTCCATTCCAAAAACTAGTATAAAGTTCGCAATAAACTTTATCTGAAGATTTTATTTCTTCCAAGCCTTTAAGGGATACATCCCTTTCATCATACAAACCTAAACCAACCAAAACAATCATATATACCTTTTAATTAACTTCTCTTTTAAAATTTCAAGAAATCCAACTTTTTGTAAATTGTATGGAAATTTGCTTGAGAAAACTGTTAAAACTTTTCCCTTATGATTTTCTTTAAATCCATTGCAGACTTCATGCCCTCTTATAATTTTCTCTAAATTGAATTGAGAAAGAAAACTTTCTGTTATATCTATTCCAAAAAGATATCCCATTCCTCTAGGAGAATTTAAATAGCCAAACCCTTCAAAAGGATCGTTCCAAACTAATTGAGCTTTAATTCTAAAAATTGGATTTTCAAGTAAATCTATAGAAATTTTTTCAACGGGAATTCCACCATGAACTAAAAAGAATTTTTCATTCAAAATTATTGAAAAAGAAAGATTTTCCCAAAATTTTCTTATTTTAAAATAAATTTCTTCATAGTTTTCTCCAAAATAAGAAGAGAGATGAAATGGAAGATCATGTGGATATACATCTACCTCATCAACAAACTCATGATTTCCTCTTAAAAGAAAAACTCTTTCTTCAAAATTTAATTTTAATTCAAAAATTTTTTGATATACTTCTATTTGTTCATTTCCTCTATCTCCATAATCTCCTAAAAAAATTAAAGCTGAATTTTTCAAATCAATTTTTGAAAGAATTTTTGAAAAAGTTTGAAAATCTCCATGGATATCCCCAATAACATAAACGCTTTCAAATTCTAAAAATTCCAATGGTTTTTGCTTTATTTTTAAGACATTTTCCAGCAAATCAAAAAATTTATCCAAATTTATCATCAAATAAAATTATGAGATTAAAGGATAAATTAAAAGAAATTATACCAAAAGAAAAATGGAAATATTTACCTTCTTCTTTCGAAATAATTGGGTCTAGAGAAAAAGCCATTGCAATAGTTGAAATTGATGAAAATTTGAACGAATTTGAAAAAGAAATTGGTAAAGCTATCGCTGAATTGCACAAGAATGTTAACGTTGTTTTAAGAAAATTAAGCGAAAGAATTGGAGAAGAAAGAATTAGAAAGTTTAAGAGAATTTATGGAAATGAAAATACTGAGGTTATTCACAAAGAAAATGGATATCTAATAAAAGTTGATCCTACAAAAGTTTATTTTTCTGCAAAAGAAGGAGAAGAAAGAAAAAGAATTGCTTTGAAAGTTAAAGAAAATGAAAATGTTTTAGTTATGTTTAGTGGTGTTGCACCATTTGCTATTGCAATAGCAAAGTTTCAACCAAAAGTTAACAAAATTTATTGTATCGAATTGAATAAAATTGCAAATGAATATAACAAAATTTATTGTATCGAATTGAATAAAATTGCAAATGAATATGCTAAAGAAAATGTTAAAATTAATAAAGTTTCAGAAAAAGTTGTTTTGATTGAAGGAAAAGTAGAAGATGTTTGGAAAAAAATTGAAAAAAAATTTGATAGGATTATAATGCCTTTGCCTTTAAAAGCTTTGGAATATTTGGAAATTGCAATAAAATTGCTTAAGAAAGATGGCATTATTCATTTATATGGGATAAGCAAAGAAGAAAATTTATTTAAGGATATTGAAGAAAGAATTGAAAAGATAGCTAAGAATTTAAATGTTAAATTTGAAATTGTTGAAAGAAGAAAAATAAGCTTATATGCTCCAAGAAAATGGAAAGTAAGAATTGATATAAAGGTTAGAAAATGAATTTGATAGATAGATTAGACAAAGAGACATATAATACACAAGTAATTGTTTTTGCTGGGGGTGCTGGAAAGAGAATGGGAAGAAGTGATATTCCTAAGCCTTTAGTTAAAGTTGGTGGAAAAACATTGCTAGATTATTGTGTCGAAAGATTGAAAGAGAATGGATTTTATAATTTTGTTTTTTTAATTGGTCATTTGCATGAAAAAATTTTGAAATATACAAATAATTTTGAAAAATATGGAATAAATGCAAAATATTCAATAGATCCAGAAGGAATTAAAGTTGGAAAAGGAAAAGCTCTTAAGTATGCTTTAGAAAATGGCATAGTTGATAAAAAGAAAAGAGCTTTAATAGTATATCCTGATGATTTCTTCTTAGATAAATCATTGTTCATAAGAGTTTTACTTCATCATATAGAAGGAAAAAGAATATTTGACATAGAAGCTACTGTAGTTCTAACAACTGGAACAGAATATCCATTTGGTGTTGCTGAATTAAATGAAAGTGGAATAGTTAGGAAATTTGAAGAAAAACCTTTCATTACAAAATATACAAATACTGGTTTATCCATAATCGAGCCTGAAGTTTTTGATTTGGTAGATAAATTGATAGATATGAATGCAGAAAATGCCGTAGAATTGGAAAAAGTTATTTGGCCTGAAATCGCAAGAAGAGGGAAAATGTATTCAATGATAATACCTCATGGAATTTGGTATCCTGTAAATACACAAAAAGAGTTAGAGAGACTTGAGAAAATTTTAAGAGAAATAAAAATAAACCAATAAAATTAAAAAATGGATTTTCAAAATCTATATATCGATTATTAATGAAAAAATATATGGGTAAAACATGGGACTTAAGCATCTAGTTAAGAAAACTGCTGTTGAATCTTCTAAAACTAAAGAAGTGGACGAAGAATTAAGAGAATTACTCGAAAAAAGGAAAACGCAAATAAAAGTAGTTGGTGCTGGAGGAGCTGGAAACAATACAATAACAAGATTAATGCAAGTTGGTATTGTTGGTGCAGAAACAATTGCTGTTAATACCGATGCTATGGATTTGCTTTATACAGATGCTGATAGAAAAATTTTGATTGGAAGAGAGCTTACAGCCGGTCTAGGAGCTGGAAGCGATCCAAAGATTGGAATGGAAGCTGCCAAAGAAAGTAAAGATGAAATTAAAAAAGCTTTGCAAGGAGCAGATATGGTATTTTTAACTGCAGGTTTAGGAGGGGGTACAGGAACTGGAAGTTTACCAATTATTGGTGAGGTTTCTAAGAAGTTAGGAGCATTAACAGTAGCTATTGTTACTTTACCATTTTCTATGGAAGGAAGAAGAAGGATGGAAAATGCAAGATGGGGATTAGAGCTGCTAGAAGATGTTGTTGATACTTTGATAGTTATTCCAAATGATAAGCTTTTGGAAATCGTTCCTGATGTTTCTATTACTACAGCATTTAAAATTGCAGATGAATTGTTAGTTAATGCTGTAAAAGGAATTGCCGAAATGGTTACAAAACCAGGATTAGTTAATTTAGATTTTGCTGATGTAAGAGCAGTAATGAATGAAGGAGGATTAGCAATGATTGGAATGGGAGAGAGCGATAGTGAAAATAGAGCTTTCGAAAGCGTAGAAAAAGCTTTGAGCAATCCTTTGCTAGATGTTGATATAACCGATGGAAAGGGAGCTTTGATCAATATAACTGGTGGTCCTGATCTAACTGTAAGAGAAGCTCAGCAAATAGTTGAAACGATTTCAAATAGGCTATCTCCAGATGCTAAAATAATTTGGGGTGCTCAAGTAGACAGAAGCTTGGGAGAAACTGTTAGAACGCTAGTTGTAGTTACTGGAGTTAAATCTCCACAAATTTTTGGTCCTGAAAAGAAATGGGGAGAAGAGGAAAAAAAGCAAATCGAGAAAATCTTAGGAGTAGAATTTATAGAATAAGGTGAATTTAATGAAATTCTTTAAGCTAAATCTAAAAGAAACTATCAAAAGCTATATAAGAGTTTTAAGATTAGCTAAAAAACCTAGCTATGAAGATTTTGTTTTTATATCAAAGATATGTGCCATAGGAATGTTTGCAGTTGGTTTAATAGGATTTATTTTATATTTAATTTCAGCATTATTTTTGTAAAGTGAAAAAATGCCAATCTATGCAATTAAAACGATTGTTGGAAGAGAAAGAGTAACAATGAAAGGAATTAAAGGTAGGGTTATTGAGGAAAATTTAGATATTAAAGCAATCGTTCATCCAGAAGAATTAAAAGGATATATATTTATTGAAGGAGAAATTGATGAAATCGAAAAAGCTGTAGCTAACATGCCTAATGTTAGAGGAATTATAAGAAAACCAATAAGTGTAGAAGAAATTAAGAAATTTTTAATTCCAAAGAAAGTTGAAATCGAGCTTAATGTTGGAGATTTGGTTGAAGTTATAGGTGGTCCTTTTAAAGGTGAAAGAGGAAAAGTTAAAAGATATGATAAAGCAAAAAGAGAAGTTACTATTGAATTGTTAGAAGCTACAGTTCCAATTCCTATAACTGTAGCAGCTGATTTAGTAAGAGTAATTGAGAAAAAGGGAGAATAATGGAAGTGAGGTTTAATTTTATTGCGAGTAAAATTGATGAAAATCAAATTAGAAAGAAAATTGAAGACTTGAAAATTAAAAATGTAAATATTGATGAAATTTTGAAAGAATTAAAAGAAACGGTTAAAGATTTGGATGATGTTGAAGTTGAAATTAGAATTATGGTAAGTGAAAATGGATATAATATTTTAATTGAAACTCCAAGTGTTGGAGAATTAGTGAAGAAAGAATTGAAAGTGGAAAAGTTGAAAATTAGTGAAGAAGATAAAGCAAAAGGAATTACAAGTGTTGGAGATCTTAAATTTGAACAAGTTGTAAAAATTGCAAAAATTAAAAGGCATGAAATTTTTGCTAAAGATTTTAAGAAAGTTGTTAAACAAATTGTTAGTGCTTGCTTATCTATGCCAATAACTATTGAAGGTAAAAATCCTAAAGAAATTTTGAAAGAAATTGATGAAGGGAAATGGGATAGCTTTTTAAATGTTTGAAATAAATTTAGATTAACCCGAGCACTGCTTCGGCAGGAGGGTTTTTAATGAGAGAAGAAATTTTAAAAGCATTAGAAGAGCTAAGAAAAAATTCTAAGAAGAGAAATTTTGTCCAAAGTGTAGATTTAATAATTAACTTAAAGGGAATTGATGTTAAAAGACCAGAAAATAGAATAAACGAAGATTTAATTTTACCTTTTGGAAGAGGAGAGGATGCAAAAATTGCTGTTTTTACTGATACTTTTAGGAATTTGAAAGGAGTAGATATCTATACAAGTAAGGATATTGAAGAAATAGCTAAAAATAAAAGAGAAATTAAAAAACTGGCTAAAAAATATGATTTTTTCTTAGCTGAGCCTCAACTTATGCCATTAATTGGAAAATATTTTGGAAAATATTTTGCTCCTAGAGGAAAAATGCCAAGACCTATAAGAGGGGATCCTCAAAAAATGGTAGATGCCTATAAGAAAAGTATAAATATTAGAATGAAAAATGCCCCTGTAATTCAATGTTTAGTTGGTAAAGAGAATATGGAAGATGAGAAAATCGCTAGAAATATAGAAGAAGTTTTGAAATTTGTTATATCTAAATTGCCAAAAGAAAGGGCTAACATTAAAAATGTGTTAATTAAGTTTACTATGAGCAAACCCGTTAAAGTTAAGGTGATCTAATGGTAAAGGAATGGAAGATAAGAGAAGCTGAAAAAATAAGAGAAATGTTAGAGAAGAATGAATTAATTGCAGTTATAGATATGGAAAGAATGCCAACAAGAGAATTCAAAGAAATTAAGAAAAAATTGATGGATGATTTTGAGTTTAAGTTTGTGAAAAAATCTTTGCTTTTAAAAGCTTTGGAAAAAAGTGATAGAGAAGGAATTGAAAAAATAAAAGAAATTTTGCCAAATCAAATAATGTTAGCTTTTGGAAAGGGAGATCCTTTTTTGGCTTTTAAAAAATTAATGAGTATAGAAACTTTTAGGTTTGGAAGAGAAGGAGATATAGCTGAGGACGATATAATAATTCCTGCTGGACCAACAAAAATTCCTGCTGGACCAGCTATTAGCGATTTTGCAAAAGCAAAAATTCCTGCGGGTGTTGAAAA
>NJEA01000013.1 GCA_002254545.1 Candidatus Aenigmarchaeota archaeon ex4484_224 | reverse complement strand
CTTTTCCATAGAAAGTCATTATGTCTGCAACTAAAATTAAATGCCTTAAATCAACATCCAATCCTTGTTCTTGTAAAGTTTTAGAAGCTTCTCTTATTATTAAATTTCTTGCTGCTTCTATTCCCAAAACTTTTGCAACTTCATGAATATTGTTTGTATAAGTTTTTCTTATATCAACTTCAGGCATTTTCAAAACTTCTTCCAAATTTGAACCAATTGTATTAATCACCCATCTATCTCCTTCTTTTCTAACAATAGCATTTTCAATATCTTTTATTCCCATTACAACCATATCCAAAATTTTGTATTTTAATTTTTCAAGATCTTTTACAGAAATTTCTTTTTTTGAAATAACTCTTATGAAATTTTGATATTCAATAACTTTGAAATCTTTATTTTTCTTTAATTGCTTTGCAACAGTCGACATATTTCTTTTATCTGAAAGATACAAATCAATTGACATTTTTTCCAAATTTACAGAAATTTCATCAATAAGATCTATAATTCTCTTTCTTACAATTTTATTTGCTATTCTTGTTGCATCTTTCAAGTTATTATATTCGCTTTTAAGATAAATTGTCATCATTGGCGTTTCTGGTTCTTTTTTAGCATCAAAAATTTCAGCAAGTCTTGGTAAACCTTGAGTAACTTTAATTCCTGCAGTACCAGCAAAGTGGTAAGTTCTCATTGTCATTTGTGTAGCAGGTTCAGAAATACTTTGAGCAGCTAAAATTCCAATAGCTTCTCCAGGCTCAAATCTAGAGTTTAAATAAACTCTTTTGACTTCTCTTATCAATTTTTCTTTTTGTTTTTGATTAAGCTTTCTAGCTTTAGCTACTCTTTCAATTTCTTCCATTATTTTTTCAGGTAATTCAACTTCATCCAAATAATCTTTTTGCAATTGTTTCGACATCGATACCACCTCTTTGAATTTTAGATGGATCTAAACCATCTTCACCAGCAACAAATTGAATTATTCTTTTTCCTGCGTCTCTTACAGTTCCATCATATTCCACTTTCAAATCTTCTAAAGCTCCAATCAATCTTCTTTCCATATATCCAGAATGTCTTGTTTTCAAACTTTTATCCATCAAGCTTTCTCTAGAATTTGTTGCATCAAAGAAAAATTCAAATGGAGTTAGACCATCTTTAAATCCATGCTTTACAAATCCCTTAGCTTCTAAACTTATATCTCCAACTCTAAAGTGAGGGAAAGTTCTTCCATGATATCCTCTTTCAATTCTTTCACCCATAACCATTTCTTGTCCTACCATTGCTGCTGTTTGAACTAAATTAACAATATCACCTCTTGCACCACTTTTAGCCATCATTAATGTAGGGGAAGTTTTCAAATACTTTACAATAACTTCTTGGCTTTCTGTTAAAGTATTTCTTAAAACAATTTTAATTGCATGTTCTAAACTTTCTTTTGGTGTTCTTCCAGCTAAGATTTTCAATTTTCCACTTTTGAATTCTTCAATCAATTTATTAACATCTCTATTTGCTTTTTTAATTATTTCTTCGATTTTCTTTCTTGCTTCAGCTGGCAAATCTTGATCAGATATACTAATGGAAAATCCATCCATCATCAAAAATTCAATAGCTAATCTAGTAATTTTTTCTAGCCAATCCATTGCAAATCTTTGACCATATTCTTTTTCAATTTTATCCAAAATTTTTCCACTTTCAGCAGCAATTCCCGCTTTATCAATAGTTCCTTTTATTAATTTTCCTTTTTCAATTACAACAATTTCACCACTTTTGTTTTTATAAGTTATTGAAAAATCTTTTGGTAAAAATAGACTGAAAATTTCCTTTCCAGTCATTTTATTTTTCTTTGGAATTTCAATTTCTTTATCAACAGTTCTTATTAATTTCACAAATTCCTCTCTTTCTAAAACTGTATCGTCTTGTGTAAGCAAATATAATCCAGAAACATGATCAATTCTTCCTCCTATTATTGGCCCAGAAAATCTTGGACTTCTTATATTTTTTTCAACAGCCATTAGAATTTCGGCTTCTGCTCTAGCTTCTTCTGTTTGTGGAACATGTAAATTCATTTCATCTCCATCAAAATCTGCATTGTAAGGAGGACAAACACTTAAATGCAATCTAAATGTTTTGAATGGCATAACTCTAACTTTATGAGCCATCATACTCATTCTATGCAAACTTGGTTGTCTATTGAAAAGAACTATATCTCCATTCATCAAATGTCTTTCAACAATATATCCAGGAGCTAATTCTTCTGCAATAGCTTCTTTATTACTTTCTAAAATTCTTTTTCTTCTTCCATCAGGCCTAATAACATAATTTGCTCCTGGCCAAGTGTCACTTCCATTCAAAACTAATTTTTTCATTTCTTCCAAATTTTCTTTTGTAACTTTTACAGGAATTGTCAATTCTTTTGCAATTCTTACTGGAACTCCAACTTCATCAATTTTAATCATGGGATCAGGACTTATAACAGTTCTTGCACTAAAGTTAACTCTTTTTCCAGCTAAATTTCCTCTAAATCTTCCTTCTTTTGTTTTTAATCTTTGAGCTAATGTTTTCAAAACTCTTCCAGATCTATGTCTTGCAGGAGGTATTCCAGATAACTCATTATCAAAATAAGTAGAAACGTGATATTGTAATAATTCCCACAAATCTTCAATTATAAAATCAGGAGCTCCCAATTCAATATTTTCTCTCAATCTTTCATTTATTCTTACAATATCAACAAGTTTATGAGTTAAATCATCTTCACTTCTTTCTCCAGTTTCTAATGTAATACTTGGTCTAACAGTAACCGGAGGAATTGGAAGTAAAGTTAAAACTAACCATTCAGGTCTAAAATTACCTAAACCAATTAGCTTCAGATCTTCATCACTTATTTTTTCCAATCTTTCTCTAACTTCTTGTGGATTTAATTGTTTATTTCCTTCGAAGAAAGTATAAGGCTTAATTAGTTTGATTTTTTTCTTTTCATGTTTGCAATAAGGACATTTTGTTTTTACGGATTTTGCAATATCTTTTAAGCCAATTTTTTTCTCTTTAAGCAATTCTCTTTCTTTTTCACTTATCATTAATCTACCACATTTTGGACAGAAAAGATTTAATAAAACATGAATCAACTTAACATAAAGAACGTGAATAACAGGCTTAGTTAATTCTAGATATCCAAAATGTCCAGGACATTCATCAACAGATCCTCCACAAGTTCTACATCTTAATCCAGGATCAACAACTCCAAGTCTTGGATCCATTACACCTCCTTCTATTGGATATCCCTCTTCATCGTAAAGCTCTGGCTTTGTAATTTTTGCTACAGCCATTTTCTTAATCATTTCTGGACTTAATACACCAAACACAATTTTTTTAACTTCTCCTCTCATATTTCTTCCACCACTAACTTTGGATATATACCCATAGATTTTAATTCATCAAGCATTAATTTGAAGGCATAACTCATTTCTACTTCAACAATTTTTACATTTTCTCCATGAATTGGACAGTAATATTTCTTTCTAATTTTATCGTAAATTGCTGTCATACCACATTCAGCACAAACTGGAATTTTTGTTCTATCGGAATCAAATCTTTCTTTCAAAGTTACAACTGCACCAAAAGCAATCAAACAATCTTTTTCCATTTCTCCCAATCTCAAACCACCTTCTTTACTTCTTCCTTCAGTTGGTTGCCTTGTTAATAAAGTAACTGGACCCCTTGCTCTTGCATGTATTTTGTTTGAAACTAAATGATCAAGCTTTTGATAAAATGAAGAACCAATAAATATTAATCTCTTAAACATTCTCCCACTTCTTCCCTCATACATTACCTCTCTTCCATCATCTCTATATCCTAAATTATTTAGTCCCTCTCTAACTTCTTTTTCAGGCTTCGGAGTAAATGGTGGAGAATAAATTATTTTTCCAGATAAAGCAGCAAGTTTTCCAGCAATTATTTCTAGAAGTTGACCCATTGTCATTCTTGATGGAATTCCATGTGGATTAAAAACTATATCAGGAATTATTCCATCTGGAGTAAATGGTAAATCTTCTTGTGGAACAATTAATCCAATTACTCCCTTTTGTCCATGCCTTGAAGCAAATTTGTCTCCAATCTCAGGAATTTTTAAATCTCTAACAATTACTTTTACTAGCATTGTTCCATCAGCAGTTTCAGTTATAAAAACTCTATCTACAATCCCCTTATCTCCATGTCTTAACCTAATAGAGCTTTCTCTTATGTTTTCAATTCCAGTTATAAATTGATCCATTGAACCCAAGAATCTTAAAGGAGAAATTCTTCCAACCAAAACTTGATCACTATTAACATAAGTTTCAGGAGGAACAATTCCATCTTCATCTAAATGCTTATAAGCATCTTCTCCAGCATATCCTCTTATTCCAGGCTTAGGAATTCCAATGATATCTTCTTGACCTCCCATGTATCTCTTTTGTTCCGCTTCATAAGTTCTAAACATATAGCTCCAAAACAAACCTCTTTCAATTGCAGATTTATTAAAAACTAAAGCATCTTCCATGTTAAATCCTAAAAATGGAATAAAAGCAATTGTAACATTCACCCCTCCCGGATGCTTATCATACCTTATTACTGGATGAGTATACGTTTGAACTAATGGAGATTGTGGATATAGCAAAATGTTACATTTAGTATCGACTCTTTTCCTATAATTGATCGAGAACATTCCAATAGCTTGACCACCCATCTTAGCTCCATAGTTAACTCTATCTCCTCTATTGAATTCGGCATAAGGAATTAAAGATGCTGATAATCCTAAAATTATTGATGGATCAATTTCTAAGTGTGTATGTTCTGGAGTTAGTTCATCTTCTCTTAAAGCTATAAAAGCATTTTCTTCTTCTTCAGCATCTAAGTATTCGATTATACCATTTTTAATTAAATCTTCAAAAGTAGCTTCACCATTTTCTAATTTCTTAATCCATTCATCTGTAAGTTTTGGTTTTCCATTTTCAACAACTATAACGGGATGTCTTATTCTTCCACTATCAGTTAATATAACAACTTCATCAGCAAATTCTCTATAAGCAACATTAATTTGGTTAGAAATTTTTCCCTCCCTTCTTAACTTTCTCAATTCCTCTACAAATTCTTTTGGATTGTCAACAGTTCCTATGAATTCACCATCTAAAAACACATTTGTCATTTATTTCACCTTTATATCCAAAGGCTTAATTTTATCTTGAATTATTTTAAGCAATTTCTTCCTTTCTTGATCGTTAATTCCAAAAGTTATTTCTGCCATAGTAGCTAAGTATTTTCTTAAACCGATTGTTGCTCCTTCAGGAGTCTCGCTTGGGCAAAGCTTTCCCCAATGTGTGGGATGCAACTCTCTTGCTTCAAAATGTTCTTGGGTTGAAGTTAAAGGAGATAAAACATTTCTTAAATGAGATAAAGTTTTCAAATAACTACCTCTTTCTAATCTTTGACTAATTCCAGTTCTTCCACCAACCCAAGTTCCTATTGCTAAAGCTGAAACAATTTGATTTGTTAAAACATTTGATTCAACAACTGCTTGCAAAGGAGGCAATTTTCCTCTTTTTGTTAGTTTTTGATAATTGTAATTAATTCTAGTTATCAATCCCCATTTTCCTAGCAAAATTGCTCTTAAAAGCAATTCAAGCAAATCACCACTTAGCTTAATTCTTTTATTTGCATAATGATCTAAATCATCTTCTTCAATTTTTCCTAAATGAAGTTTAATTAATTTTTCAGTAACTTTTGTTAAGAAAATAGCTTTTTTCAATCTATCAGTTGGTTCTTGTCCTAAATGAGGTAACAAATACTTATCAAGTAATTTTTTAATTCTTTCAACTCTTTTTCTTTTTTGTGGAGTTTTCGAATATTTTTCCAAATACTCGAAAGCTTCTTCAGCATTAGCCAAAGGAGTTTCTAACAAATTAACCAAAAATTGTTCTCTTACTTCTTCATCATCGCTTAATGCTTTCAAAATTTCTTGATCTTTATCTAAACCTAAAGCTTTAATCAAAACAACAATAGGTATTCTTGTTAAATTTGGAAAACTTAGAGTAATTATTCCATCATTTCTTCTTTCAACCAAATGTCTTTGGATATATCCATCTTTTTCAGAATGTATTCTTGCAATTTCTGTTACACTTCCTTTATCAACTTTTTCAACAATTATTCTATTTTGAGCAATTTCTTCTACTAAAACTAAAAGTCTTTCAGTTCCATTGATAATGAAATATCCACCAGGATCATCAGGATCTTCACCAACTTTAATCAATTCCTCTCTAGACATTGTTGATAAAGGACATATTTTTGATTTTACCATAACTGGTAAATCACCAAAATTAACAAAAGCATTTTGTGTTTCTATTCCATTTAAAATTGCTGACATTTCAACATACATAGGAGCAGCATAAGTTAAATTTCTTATTCTTGCTTCCATAGGTAAAATTTTTCTTATAGAACCATCAGCTTCTTTAACGGAAGGTGGGCCAATTTTAAATTCACCAAGTTTTATTTTAAGATTTCCTATATCTGGAATTTCTGGTTTAATAACTCTAATGCTATTCAAAATTTTTGGTATTCTTCTTGTTATGAAATCGTTATAAGAGTCTATTTGGTATTTTACGAATGATCTTTCAGTTGCAAATGCATTCAATATAACCATAAACTTTTTATTCATGATTAACCCTTAACAACAACTCTATAATATTTAACTTTTCCACCTAATGGACTTTTTCTTTCAATTTCAATTATATCTCCAATTTTTGCATTCAATAGTTTTACCATAGGGTCTGAAGACAATATTCTTGGTAATTGTTTTAAAGTTACACGATATTTCTTTAGTAATTCTTCTTTCTCTTTTTCACTTAAAACTCTATGCTTAGGAACTAACTCAGATTTCGATACGTCTATTTCCTTCAATTGATCACCCTCCCGCGGGAGCGCCTCGGCCGGGATTCGAACCCGGGTCACGGGAGTGACAGTCCCGTATCCTAGGCCACTAGACGACCGAGGCACTTTTGAGCTTAGATTTATTAAGCTTTAATCATTAATAAATTTTTCTCTTTTGATTCTTTAAAATTTTGAAATTAAATTAATGGGTTGGCAGCGTGGTGGAGTTCCCGTGGTATCTCACCACAGTACTACCCACTACACTGGAGGGCTTAGCTTCCGGGTTCGGAATGAGACCGGGCGTACCCCCTCCGCTTTGGCCGCCAACCCATTGATAATTTAGGATGAATTATTTATAAAGTTTAGGGGGTTATTTGTAGGATGGCAAGTTTTAGAAATTTACTTTAGTTAGTTTTTCTGTAGTATGATTAGAAAAACTAATCATTTTCTCAGAAAGAGAAAGAGGATATCTTCTGGATCTTTTTCTTGGAGATGGTTGTTTTATGGAAAGGAGAAATCGAGTAACTTTTACTTTCAATAATTTTAAAGACGAAAGAATTGTTGAAAAATTAAAAAGTATACTCTCTAGGCTTTCTGTTAATTTTGTTGAATATGTATATGAAGGAAGCAGAAGAATAGAAGTTTTTTTCTAAAAAGTTTGCATGTTTTATATCGAAGGAAAAAAGAAAACTTTTTGAAGAAACTTCAAATCTTTCTTCAAATTATCTAATTGGTGTTGTTGAAGGTTTAATTGATTCAGATGGAAACCTATATCTTTATAACATAAGAATATCTAACACAAATCTTCATATCATTCGTGTATTGGCTAGAATATTGTTTCTTCTAAAGACCGAATTTAGAGTGTTTGAAGAGAAAAGAAAACATCCACGAAAGAATATATTTAGATTTTCGATCAAGAATCAAGAGCAATTTTCTCAATCAATTAAGGTTAAAGAAAGTTTGAAAGATATCCCCCGGGCCGGACTCTCCGGGAAATAGAAATAAACATCTATTTCCCTTTTGAACCGGCAACCTCCCGGTTTCTATTTGAGCGCCAGCTGATTATAGCACTTTGTGCTAAGCTACAGCCGGGCGCTCTACCGTTGAGCTACCGGGGGATAATTGATATTGAAACTTGAGAAATTTATAAAATTTTATTCTTTTGTTTCTTCTTCAGAAGTTATAATAACTTTGCTTGACTTTGCTTTCTTTGTTTTTTCACCTTTCTTATAAACAATCACAGCTTTTGGTAAATGAAGTTTTCCAACTATATCTACGATTGGTTGAATATGATAAGTAAATATTCTTTCTTCTTTTGGTTTAAGAACTGGAATCCTCCAAATTAATTCGATATGATCTTTTGCTTTTCTAATTTTTGGAGGAACTGTATCAAACTTTTTAATTAATCTAACCAAAGGAGGAATATAGTCTTTGACATAAACATTCTTAAGAACTTTGTTTGTTCTGTTTTTAACTTCAACACTAACTTTTATTTCTTTATTTCTTGTAAGAACTCCTTCATGGAAATGTTTCTTTTTAATTGAAATTGTAAGAAAGAATTTGAAAAACCAGATTATAATTAAAATTACAATAATTGCAGCAACCCAAATTGGAAATAAGAACAAATTATATGTAATCATAAATTCTTTTCCAGGTTCTAAAGAAGAAACATACCAATAATAAACAACATTTGAACCAATAGTTTCTGTTTTATCTGGTTTTTGTAGTGGTGCAAAAAATATGGAAAGATAAGAAGGCAAACTTTCAGAAATGTAAAATGAATTTGATTTTACATTACCTTCATTTTTAACTTGAATTTTTACATTTATTCCTAAAATAGAATAGCTTACTTCTTTCTTTAGTGACTTAAGAGGGTTGAAAGAGATTTCTTCAACAAAGATGCTTAAAGATTTTGAATCGATTATTTTGTTTGTAGGATCTTTTAAGTAAATGATAACATCGTATTTTCCAGGTTGTGCATATTTTCCAAAAGTATAATTAAAAATAATTTCTTTTGTTTCTTTTGGTAAAATTTCTAAACTTTTTGAAGAAGAATAGATAACATTTTCATCTTTCTTAATTAAGAAAGATAATGAATATCCTTTCTTTGAAATTTCTTCCAAATTTGTAACAAAAATTTTTGCTTCTAAATTTTCATTTGGCTTGAAAATTTGTTTGTTGATCAAAACGTCTGAAATGTAAATTGTGTATGATTTAACAACTCTTATTATTATTTGCTTTGATTGTGTATATCCTGTTTTAAGAGAAGTTGCAGATATTTGGAAATAGAAAGGAGTAATTTCAATTGCTGGATTTGTTGTAGAAAAATAAATTAAAAATGTATGTTCGGAATTTGCAGGAACTTTAAATGAAGTTTTTTCCAAGCTTATTCCCAAATTTTGAATTGGGTAAGGATAGTATGAAATAGTAAATGTGTCGTCAAAATTTTGATTATTCTTTAATATTACTTTTAGTTGATAGCTTTGTCCCGCTTTTATTGTTATATCAGAAGAAAGAGGAATTACTTCAAAGGGTTGTGCTAATGAAACATTTACGAATAAAAAAAGTGCAAACAAGAAAATTGGTAAAATTTTGACTTTCTTCATAATCATTTTTTATTGTTTTAAGATTATTAACTTTTTCTTTTAATTTTTCTAACTATTTCTTTAATTTTTTCAGATAATTTTTTTCTTTTTTCTTTCGGAAGAAGTATATCTTGAAGTAAAGCATAATTCATTTTTCTATCTGGTTGAAAAGCATAACTTAATTCGATTTTTTTACCATATTCATCTAGCCAAGAAATTTGTTCAAAATTTAACCTTTCTTTCTCAACTTTCTTTTTTGGATATCCAATTGAAATTATCAAAATTGGTCTAATGTTTTCTGGCAATCTTAAAGCAATTCTTACACTTTCCTCATCGAAAGTTTGAACTATATAAGTGGCTAATCCAAGTTCAATTGCTTGTAAAGCAATTGCTAATGCTGCAAAAGACGCATCTTCTATTGAATATAAAACTTCACCTCTAACTCCATATTTTGCTGAAATTTTTTTTAAATCAGCACAAACTACAATATTAAGAGGAGCTTTTAAAACCCATTCTTGATTCAAAGAAGCTTCATAAAGCATTTTTTTCTTTTCATCATCTTTAACAACAACGAATTCAATTTCTTGTACATTGCCAGCTGAAATAGATTGAGAGCCAGCATAAAGTAAAACTCCAACTATTTTATCATCAATCTCTTTATCATCAAATTCTTTAACTTTTTCTAATTTTTCAATCGCTTCAAAAACATTCATAATTACATTTTAAATTTAAAACTAAATAACTTTCATACTTCCGCATTTTGGACAAACTAAAACTTTTTTTCCACAAATCTCTTGTTTAATCATTTCAACTTTTTCATGCATATTTTTTAAACAATAAAAGCAATACTTCGTTTCTATTTCTATTGCAAAGTACATTAACTAAAGCTTATCTATAAGCAAATTATAAATTAATTTGTATGCTAGAGTATTCAAAACTAGCAGATATCTATGAAAAACTTGAAAAGATTTCTTCTAAGCTTGAAAAAACAAATATATTAGCAAATTTTTTTAAAGAGGTTGAAAAAGAAGAATTAAAAATTGTTGTTTTGCTTTGTCAAGGAATTGTTTTTCCAAAATATTCTGAGTTAGAGTTTGGAGTAGCTACGCAAATGCTTATAAAAGCAATTTCAAGAGCTTCTGGATTTTCTGAGAAAAAAGTTGAGGAATTTTATAAAGAGTTTGGAGATCTTGGTTTAGCTGCAGAACATTGTGTTAAAAACAAAAAACAAATGACTTTGTTTAGAAAAAAATTAACTGTAAAGTATGTTTATGATGTTTTTTTAAGAATTGCTAAAGCTAGTGGAGAAGGCTCTCAAGATAAAAAATTACTTTATGTTTCCGAATTGTTAAATAGCGCTGAACCAAAAGAAGCTAGATATATAGTTAGAACTATCTTGGGAGAATTAAGAATTGGAGTGGCTGAAGGAATTATAAGAGATGCTATAGCAAAAGCATTTTTGTTTGTAAAAGCTAATAAAGAAGAAGCTATTGAAGCCGTTGATTATGCATGGAATATTTTGGGAGATTTTGGAGAAGTTGCACTATTAGCTAAAGAGGGTGGGATATCTGCATTAAAAAATGTTAAACCAATTTTAGGAAGGCCAATTCAACCAATGCTTGGAATTAAAGCTGAAAGCATAGAAGAAGTTTTACAAAGGCATAAAGAAGTGATTGTTGAATTTAAGTATGATGGATTAAGATTACAAGTTCATAAAGATGGAAATAAAGTTTGGCTTTTTACAAGAAGGTTAGAAAATGTTACCAAACAATTTCCAGATGTTGTTGAAGTTGTTAAGAATCATTTAAAATGTAATCAATGTATAGTGGAAGGAGAGGCATGGCCGATTGATTTGAAAAGTGGAAAGCCTTTGCCATTCCAAAAGCTTAGTCAAAGAATTCAAAGAAAGTATGATATTGAAAAAATGGCAAAAGAAATTCCTGTTCAATTAAATTTGTTTGATGTGATGTTTGTTGATGGAAAAGTTTTGTTTGATAGACCTTTAAAAGAAAGAAGAAAAATTTTGGAAAGAATTGTTGAAGTTGTACCATTTAAGCTTCAATTAGCTGAACATATAGTTACTGGCAATTTAAAAGAAATTGAAGAATTTTATCATAAAGCTTTAAGTTTAAAACAAGAAGGGGTTATGATAAAAAATCCTAACTCAAAGTATATCTTTGGAAGACATGTTGGTGGTTGGTACAAAATTAAACCTACAATGGAAACTTTGGATTTGGTTATAGTGGGGGCTGAATGGGGAGAAGGAAGAAGAGCAAAATGGTTAAGTTCTTATTTATTGGCAGTAAGAGATCCTGATACTGGAAATTTTTTAACTTGTGGGATGATGGGTACTGGTTTAACAGAAGAACAATTTGAAGAAATGACTCAAATGTTAAAACCATTAGTTATTAAAGAAGAAGGGAAAAAAGTTGAAATTGAGCCAAAAATTGTAGTTGAAGTTGGATATCAAGAAATTCAGAAAAGTCCAAATTATTCTTCTGGTTATGCATTAAGATTTCCTAGATTAATAAGAGTAAGAACTGATAAAGGTCCAGAAGATGCAGATACAATTAAAAGGTTAATCGAATTGTATAAAAGTCAAGGAAAAGAGGGTTAAGCTTCCTTCTTAGCAATTTCATAAATTTCTTTTACCATTCTCTCAATTCTTTCTATTTTTGATATTAAAATTTCATTTTGTGTTTTAAGTTGTTGAATATAAGTTTCTAATAAATCAATTTTTGCTCTTAGATCTTTTTCTTCAATTTGGGAAGAAGCGATTTCTTCTTTAATTTGTGGAGTTTCTGGAGGACCAATTTTGGGAGCTTCTAACTTCTTTTCCCTCTTTTTACCAAAACTAAAGAATTTCATTAATTTAGATTTTCTTGTTGATTATTAAAATTAATTTTTTATTTCAGTTTTATGAAATCTTTTTAAATATTACGGATACTAATTACTATTAGTTATTATCATTAAAGCGTGATAAAATGTTAGCCTCTAATAAAGTGATGGATGCTTTAAAAACAATTGGTTTAAATCTATATGAAAGAAGAATATGGGTAGCTTTGTTAGCAAAGGGTTCAGCTACAGCTGGAGAACTTTCTGAAATGGCAAGAGTTCCAAGATCAAGAACTTATGATATTCTTCAAAGCTTAGCTGAAAAAGGATTAGTTTTGATTCAATCAAGCAAGCCTTTAAGGTATGTTGCTGTTGATCCAGAAGAAGCTCTTGAAAGATTGAAAAGGTTTCAAGAAGAAAAGGTAAGAGAGTTTATTGAAAGGATTGAAGAAATTAAAAGAATGTCAGTTTTGAAAGAGTTAAAAGAGTTATATGAAAGAGGACTAAGAGTAATCGAACCAGAAGAGCTAACTGGAGCAATAAAAGGAGATCATTTAGTTAGGAAGCATTTAGAAACTGCTTTAGCTAAAGCAACAAAGAAAGTTAATATTTTAACAACTCCAGAAGATTTACTAAACTTATTTTCAACAAGCTTTAATTTGCTAAGAACTGCAAAAGAAAGAGGGGTTAAAATTAAGATCTTAACCAAGTATGATAGTAAGATAAAAGAAATTTTAAAAGCTCTTTCATCAGTAGCAGAAGTTAGATTCATAGATGAGAAAAAGCTACCTTTGTATGGAAGATTTGCAATAATAGATGATTCTCAAATTTTACTTGGTTTAACACATCCAGAAAAAACACACTCAACTCAACATTTAGCAATTTGGAGTAAAAGTGAGCATACAGCAAAAGATATATTTATTCCTCTTTTCAAACTTGCATGGGAAAATTCAAGAAAAAGAACTTAAGGATATATAGGTCTTTGGGAAAGCAATTTAGGCATTGGTAAAGGCAAGTAAGGTTTATTCTTTACTTTCTTTTTAATAGTTTCAATTAGCTTTTTAACAGTCATTTTTTCAATTCTTCTTTTCTCTCTAACTCTTACGCTAAGCTTTTTACTTTTAACTTCTTTTTCACCAATTACAGCAATAAATGGAACCCAACTTTCTTCTGCTTCTTTTATCTTTTTACCAATAGTTTCATCTCTATCATCAATATCAACTCTTATTTTTTCCTTTTCAATTTCCTTTGCAATTTTCTTAGCCTTATTCAAAAATTTCTTTGAAACAGGAATTATTCTTACTTGAGTAGGACTTAACCATAAAGGCAAAGAAGGAACTTTTCCTTTTTTACTTTCTAAATAAGCCTTTTCTAACAAAACATAAATTACTCTTTCTATTGCTCCGCTTGGTGAGCAATGCAAAATTTTTGGATATCTCTTTTTTCCATCCTTATCAACAAAACTAATTCCAAATCTTTCAGCATTTTCATGATCAATTTGAACTGTTGTTAATGCAGAAGCTTTATCTAAAGCATCAACAAAATTAAACTCAAACTTTGGATCAAAATATGCATATCTATAATTCCACATTTCTATTAGTACTGGTTTTCCAATTTCTTTTGCTAAAGAAATTATAAAATCTTTATTTTCTTTCCAAAAATCTTTTGTAAATCTAATAGCAACTTCATAATCTTTTTTATCTAAACCAATTTCTTTTAACAATTTAATTCCAAACTTAAACTGATTTTTAAATTCTTTCTTTGCTTCTTCCATATCTTTACATAAAGTATGCATATCAGGCATCGTAAAAGCTCTTAATCTTCTTAATCCAACGATTTCTCCGCTTTGTTCTCTTCTAAAGCTATATCTAGTTAGTTCATACATTTTTAATGGCAAATCTTTGTAAGAAATTACTAAATCTTTTGCAATTAAAAATTGACCAAAGCAAGCAGAAAATCTTAAAAAATATCTTTTGTTTCCTGAAAGAACGATATAATGTCTAGCTGGAAATCTATTCAAATAAGTTTTAAGAGCTGGATGTTCATAATCATACATTATCGGAGTTTCAACTTCACTAGCTCCATATTCAATAGTTTTTAAAGTTACAAATTGCTCTAGCAAAGATTTTATTAATCTTCCATTTGGATAGTATCTTAAATTTCCAGGATCACTTCCTCGTTCATAATCAGCAATTTTCAATTTTTTCATTAATTTTACGTGAGGGGGAATTTGTTGAACTGCTCTGCTTTTAGAAATTTCATATTTTGCAAATTTTTCTAGATTTTTGTATTTAGAAAAATTAAATTTTTTAATTTCAATTAATTTTCCTTTAGGAGTTAAAATATACCATTCAGATTTAACTTTTTCCTCTTGCCTTAAAGATTTAGAAACTTCTTCTTTTTCTTCTTTCTCTAAAATTTCTCTAAATTGTTCAGCTAAAGGATGTCCTTTTATTTCTATAGAAAATTTCTTTGTCCAACCAAATGGAGCTCTTTGTACTTTTAATTTTTTTGAAAGTTTTTTCTCCAAGATTTTAATTATTTCTAAAGCTTTTGATGGTTTCTCTAAATTGCTAGAAAGATGAGCATAAGGATATATCAAAACTTTTTTTGTTCCAATTTTTGAAGAATAGTCAAAAATTTCTTTTGCTAAAGCTTCAGCACTTTTTTCATTATCATTTTTTTCAATAGTTACAAAAACAACAATCCCATTTTCAAATTTTACTTTTTCTTTTTTTGTTTCTTCTGCTTCTCTTATTTCTTTCTTAATTGGCAAATACTCAAATTTATCGACATGAAATTCAATGGCTTTCATTTTCTCACTTATACAAAATTGTTTTTTGTTTTGGAATAAATAAATTAAGCTTAACTTTTTGTGAAACAACTTCCAAATTTTTTTCCAATAAATTTGGTCTTCCAGAACTTCTTCTAACAACAAAAACAGATATATCCATTTTTTGAATTTCTTTCAAAGTTTTTTTGCTTAATCTTTTAAAAGCAGAACTTGAAAAATAGATTTTTTGAATTTTTGTAGATTGAACTATTTTCTTCAAAACTTTTAAGCTCAAGAATTTTTTTACATAAATTGAATTAATTTTTTTGATATCAGAAAATTTTTCTATCGATAAGTGTTTGTGACTCCCCTCTCATCCTCTCTTTCATTATATTTTAAATTCTCAAATAAAAACTTTTTTAAATTTCAAAAAAATTTTAAATTGTCTAAAGCCCCGTGGTGTAGCGGTTAAGCATGCCGGCTTCTGGAGCCGGAGACCCCGGTTCGAATCCGGGCGGGGCTAATTTACCATTTTCAAAAGGGAATAAACTAAATAAACAACTGCCAAAAAAACTGGAATTGAAAATAGTATTGAAATTAGAATTAAGAAAAATGAATAAGAAAGGGGAAGTAAAGGTAAGAGTACTAAAATTATAAAATGCCCATCTGATTCACTCGTATATGGATATATTCCAATTTTTCCAGTTAATTCCCAAATTTTTCCTAAAAATCCTTTGATTTTAAATTTTTTCCATTTTGTTTTTTCTGTAATTTTAAGCTCAGAAAATAGTCTAAATTTTGTTGATTGGAAAGAAAGATACAAAACTTCTATTAAAAGAAAGACCATCATCAAAATGAATTCTTTCGTATATCCCTTTAAAAACAAATAATATCCAATCAAAAAAATGCTAATACTTGCTAATTTATCCGTTAAAAAATCTAAAGTTCCTCTTATTTCTGGATCTTTTCCAAAAATTATTCTTGAAACTACACCATCTGCATGATCAAAAATGAAAAATAAGAAAAAGAAAAGCGGAGAAAGGTGAAAATCGTAAAAAATAAAGAAAATTCCCAAAATATTAAAAAGAGTTGAGAGAAGGGTGAGTAAATAAGGTAGTTTCTTCTTTTTTCCAAATACTCTTAAAGAAAGAAAAGCAAGCAAAAGGGAAAATGGTTTTATAACAAAAACTTCGGAAATTGTATCCCTTTCTTTATATCCTTTTAAAACCTTTTTAATTTTGATTTTCA
>NJEA01000012.1 GCA_002254545.1 Candidatus Aenigmarchaeota archaeon ex4484_224 | reverse complement strand
TTAAAAATTTCTGATGAAAAGGTTTTTTCTCACGAAGAAGGTGAAATTGATATAATAGTTGCTTTAGATCAAAATACAATAAATTTGCATCAAAAAAAATTAAAGGAAAATGGAATTATAATTGGAAAAAAAGGTTTAAAGGGAAAAAATTTAGTTGAAATTGATACAAGAAAGATTTTGGAAGAAGAAAGAGCAAAACAAATTGGGGAAAATTCAATTTTGTTTGGAGCTTTGCTTAAATATCTAAATTTTGATTTTGAAAAAATAAAAGGAATTTTAAAAGAAGTTTTTGGAAAACTGTGGGAAAATAATGAAAAATTAATTGAAAGGGGATATCACGAAATGAATTTAAATTCTAACTTTAATTTTGAAATAAAAAATGAAAAAAGGATTTTCATTTCGGGAACAGAAGCTTTTGGTTTGGGAGCAATTTTTTCTGGTATAGATATATATTTTGCTTATCCAATGACTCCTTCCACTCCTTTACTCCATTTTCTTTCTGAAAGACAGTTGAAATATAATTTTTTGGTAAAACAATTGGAAAATGAAATAGCTGTAGCTAATGCAGCCTTAGGAGCTTCTTATGCTGGAGCAAAAGTTATGATTGGAACTTCTGGAGGAGGATTTGCTTTAATGAGTGAAGCTATGAGTTTGCAAGGTGTTAGTGAAGTTCCACTGGTTGTTTATTTAGCTCAAAGAGTTGGACCAGCAGTAGGAGTTCCTACTTACACTGCACAAGAAGATTTAAAATTTGTTTTGAATATAGGACATAGTGAATTTCCAAGAGTTGTTATTGCTCCCGGAGATCCAAAAGAAGCTTTTGAAAAAACAGTAGAAGCGTTTTATTTAGCTTATAAATATAGGGTTTTAGCTATTTTGCTTAGTGATAAACATTTATCTGAAAGTAATTTTACTTTTGAAAATTTTGAAGAACCTAAAATTGAAAGAAGTAGGTTCTTAATTGAACCAAAAGAAGATTATAAGAATTACTTGATCACAGAAGATGGGATATCTCCTAGAACTTATCCTGGTTCAAAAGCAATAGTTAAAGCTACTAGCTATGAGCACGATGAATTTGGAATTACTACTGAAGATCCTGAATGGATAAAGAAAATGAAAGAAAAAAGAATTAGAAAGTTTGAAAGTTTGGAAAAAGAAGTTAAAGAAAGGTTTGAAATGGTAAAAGTTTATGGAAATGGAAAAAATTTAATAATTAGCTGGGGTTCTACAAAAGGAGCAATTTTAGATTTTTTAAAGAAAAATAATCAATTCAAATTTTTACAAATTTTATACATAGAACCATTTCCAAAAGATATAGTTAAAAAAGAAATTGAAAATAGTGAAAAAGTTTTTGTTGTTGAAAATAATTCTACTTCTTTGCTTTCCCAGGTAATTAAAGAAAAAATTGGAATTGAAATTGAAAATAAAATTTTGAAGTATGATGGAAGACCATTTACTCCAAAAGAAATTGAGGTGAGATTAAATGAAAATTGAAACTTATGCTAAAAATACTTGGTGTCCTGGATGTGGGAATTTTGGGATAATTAGTGCTTTTAAGAAAGCAATTGAAAATGAAGATTTGGAAAAATTAACAATAGTTACTGGAATTGGATGTCACGGAAAAATGTTTGATTATTTGAATTTAAGTGGTTTTTATGCTTTGCATGGAAGACCAATAGCTACTGCTGTTGGTATTAAATTTGGAAATCCTGAACTTAAAGTTGTTGTTTTTGCTGGAGATGGAGATACCTATAATGAGGGAATTTCTCATTTAATTCATGCCGCAAATTCAAATATTGATATTAAAGTTTTTGTTCATAACAATCAAGTTTTTGCTTTAACTGTTGGACAACCAACTTCTACAAGTGAAAAAGGATTTATTGGAAAATTAAAGCCTTTGGGGAAGGTTGGATATCCTTTAAATCCAATTTTTCTAGCATTAGCAAGTGGTGCAACTTTTGTAGCAAGAGCTTTTGCTTATGATATATCCCATTTAACCTTTATCATGGAAGAAGCTTTAAACCATAAAGGATTTGCTTTTGTAGATATATTACAACCTTGTATATCTTTCCATGATCCTTCTCAATTCATAAGAAAACATTCTTATAAGCTAGAGGAAGAAAATCATGATTTTACAAACTTTAAAGCTGCAATAGAAAAAGCTTTGGAATGGAATTATAACTATAATCCAAATTCAAAAATTCCATTAGGAATTTTTTATAAAGTTGAAAAAGAAACTATTCAAGATTTAATTCCACATTCAAAACAAGTTTGGCATAAAATTCAAAGAAATGTTAAACTTGAAGAAATAATTAAAGAATTTTATTGAGATTTTTTTCCTTCATTAATAGCAGCAATTAAACATTCAACTCCCTTTGCAACTTCATTCCCATATTCAGTTAGCCTAATTATTTTAATCCTTCCCTTCTTTTCAAATTCAACAACTCCTAAATCCTTAAATAAATCTAAAAGTCTTACAGTATGAGAATAAGTGCAATCTATTTTTTTAGCAATTATAGAAGCATATTTTGGTCCATCTCTTAGTTCCAATAAAATTTTCATTGGTTTAAGATGCATCAAAGTTTTTATCAATTGTCTCTCTTTTGCTCTCAAATTCTACACCTTAATTATAATGATTACATTGAAAGTTTATATTTCTTCAAACAATTACATAAACAATTTAGCAGAATAAATTTATATAGATTATACTGAATTTTATATTTTAAAGTATATAATTTGAAATTTATAGAAAAAAGGTAAATTTGGAAAAAATAATAACTAATTGATGGTTTTAGTAAAAATAAGAGAACCTGCCGTAGCTGGTAGCTTTTATCCAAGCGATAAAAACTTTTTAATTAAAACTATAGAGGATTGTATAAATCACAAATTTGGACCCAAGAAAATAGAAGAAAAAGAATTTTTCGCTGCAGTTGTTCCACATGCCGGATATATTTATTCTGGGCCAATAGCCTCTTGGGTTTATGCATCTATTAAAAAAGCGAATTATATAATTGCTGGACCAAACCATTATGGAGTTGGTTTTGAATTTTCTACATTAAAAGATTTTATTTGGAAAACTCCTTTAGGAGAAGTTTTGGTAGATAACAATTTTGTTGAAGAAATTATTGAGAAATGTAATGTTGAAAATGATTTTAGAGCACATGAATTTGAGCATTCAATAGAGGTTCAACTTCCTTTTTTACAATATAGATTTAAAGATATAAAATTTGTTCCAATTTCAATAATTCATTCTTTTCCCAGCCAAGAACTTTTAGAAAAATGTAAAGAATTGGGAAAATGTTTGGCAAAAGCTGTTAAAAATAAAAAAGAAAAATGGATTTTTATTGCTAGCTCAGATTTTTCTCATTATGTTCCACATTCAAAAGCAAAGAAAATTGATTTAGAATTAATAAAAGAAATTGAAAAAATGAAAGAAGAGAGATTTTGGAAAAAATTAGTCGAAAAGGAAGCTAGTGTATGTGGATATTGTCCAATTGTAACTGCAATTTCTTTTGCAAGAGAAATGGGTGCTAAAAAAGGAAAATTGCTTCAATATAAAACTTCTGGTGATATAACAAAAGATAAAAGCTCTGTTGTTGGATATGCTTCAATTATTTTTTATTAAAATTTAAAATTGAATAGTATGAAGATTGAAGAAATTGTTTTAAAGCATGCACTAATAAATGCAATAAAGCATAATGGAAAAGCTAAAGAAAATGCTATAATTGGAAAAGTTATTGCAGAATTTCCAGAAGCTAAAAAAGATTTAGAAAAATTGAAAAGAATAATTAAAGAAAAAGTTGAATTTGTAAATTCTTTAAGTTTAGAAGAACAAATTCAAAAAGCAAAAGAATTAAATATCGAGATTGAAAAGAAAAAGAAAATAAAAGAATATGAGTTGCCAGAATTGCCGAATGCCAAAAAAAGAAAAGTTGTAATGAGATTAGCCCCTTATCCTTCTGGTCCTTTGCACATAGGGAATGCTAGAATGGTTATTTTGAATGATGAATATGTTAAAAGATATAATGGAAAACTTTTGTTAGTGTATGATGATACTATTGGAAGCAAAGAAAAATTTGTAATAAAAGAAGCTTATGATTTAATTAAAGATGGCTTAGATTGGTTAGGGGTTAAAGTTGATGAAATTTATTACAAATCCGATAGGTTGGAAATTTTTTATGAATATGCTGAAAAGTTAATAAAACTTGGAAAAGCTTATGTTTGTACTTGTCCAGTTGAAAAAATGAGAGAAAATAGGAAAAAAGGAATAGAATGTGAATGTAGAAAAAGAAGCATTGAAGAAAATTTGAAATTATGGAAAGATATGCTAAATGGTAAATTCAAAGAAGGAGAAGCTGTTTTAAGATTAAAAACTTCTATGAAACATCCAAATCCAGCTTTTAGAGATAGAGTTTTAATGAGAATTGCTGAAAGACAACATCCAAGAGTTGGAAAGAAGTATAAAGTTTGGCCAATGTTAGAATTTTCTTGGGCAATAGATGATCATTTACTTGGAATAACTCATATCTTAAGAGGAAAGGATTTAATAATTGAGGATATGATGGAAGAAGAAATTTGGAAAATTTTTGGCTGGCCGAAAATTGAATTTATTCATTATGGATTGCTTAGTTTTGAAGGAGTTAAACTGAGTAAAACTGAAGCTAGGAAAAAAATTGAAGCAAAAGAGTATGAAGGATGGGATGATCCAAGAACTTGGTCTTTGCAAAGTTTAAGAAAAAGAGGATTTTTGCCACAAGCAATTAGAAATTTTGTTTTAAGAATGGGCTTAAGCTTGGCTGATGTAAAAGTTCCTTTGGAAATTCTTTATGCTGAAAATAGAAAATTGATTGATCCAATTGCAAATAGATATTTTGTTGTTTTAAATCCAAAAGAAATTAAGCTGGATAAAGAAATTGGAGAAGTTAAAATTCCTTTACATCCAGATTTTGAAGAAAGGGGGAAAAGAAAGGTTTTTGTTGGAAAAAAAGTTTTTGTTGAGAAAGAAGATTTTGAAAATTTTGAAGGAAAAGTAGTTGGATTAGCTTATATTGGAATGGTTGAAATGAAAGAAAATGCAAAATTAATTTCAAAAGAAATTGATCTAAAAGCTAAAAAAATTCAATGGGTAAGCGAAGAATTTGTTAAAGTAAAAATTGTGTTTGAAGATGGTTCAAGAAAGGAAGGAATTGGAGAAATTAATTTGTTGAATGTAAAAGAAGGAGATATAATTCAAATGGTAAGAATTGGATTTGGAAGAATCAATAAAATAGATAAAAATAAAAAAGAACTTTTAATTTATTTTGCTCATAAGTAAAACTCCTTGCAATTTTTCTTTCAACAATTTTCAAATAAAATAAAAGTATTAAGAAGTTTGGAGATCATGGATGACAGATTAGAATTACTTCGAGGAGTTGAAAAATACAGAAAGCCAAAAAGTGGAAATAAAAAAATACTAGAATACTTGCAAGTAGAAAGGAACATAATAAGACCTGGAGGTGCATATGAAAGTAAACTTCTAAGGGATAATGCATACAAAAAAAATGAGAAGAAATACCTTGACTGACGGATTAATTGGAATAGAAACAAGAAGTACAATAAGTCTAGAAAATCTTGAAAATTTTTTATATTTTTTGTATGACTTAGATTTCAAAATAGATTTGGATGAAGAATTAAAGAGATTTATTGGAATAAACAAAACGAATGGAATTATAGTAAGGGGAAACCCTCTAGAAAATAGCTCTACTTATATGATTGAATTTTCGTATCCACCCACTAAACCAAATTATGAAATAATTGAAAATATTAAAAAACAACAAAAAGTTTTTGAAACAGAGATATATAAGATTGGTGGAAATCCCTTTCCAGTTTCTCTTTCACCTGTCTATGAAAGAAAAACAATCTACGATCCAATATATTTAACTATTATTTACAAAAAGCTTGAAAATACTTCTATTAATCCTACACATATAAGTGTTGATTATCAACTAAACTCTGGGCTTTTGAAAAAATTACTAACATTAAACTCTTATATAGAATTTTCTATCTCTCCACCAATTTATCTTCTTCATGGAATTGATATCTATGGAAATACTTTATTTCTTAATCGTCTGAATATTCAAAAAAAGATTAAGGCAAATTTCAAAAATCTTATAATTTCTTTATTCGTGAGATATCCAGAAATAAGAGATAACAGTTCTAGATTTGTTCATTATGCTATTCCTTCGTCTGTGTATGATGTGCTCTCTATTTTTAATATTAAGTCTAATAAAGAAGAGATTGAAAATTTTGAAATAGAATTTTTAGAGCTACTTCAAAAAATCGAGAACGAAATAAAAGGAAGTTTCTCAATTCTATCTCCTGATAGATATATACGTTCCCGTTATAAGATGGATATTGAAATACCAAAAGCTGAAAATTTTTCTAATTTGAAATATGAGATAGACTATAGACCTGCCCTTTTGAGAATAATTGAAAAGTTAACTAGTAGTGAGGGATTTAACCTAAAGAACAAAACAATAATAGAAGAATTAATGGGAATTAAGGAATATGAACTAAAAGGAAGTAGAATCTACGAAGTTTTTAGAATTTTAGATGCTTGTCTTGAAACTTACAAAGAAATTTCTCAAAAATATAATTCCTCAAAAGAACTATTTCAAGTAACAACAGAAAATATTTTGCTAGGAAATATTCCTTCAAACTTTGCTAGGAAATATGATTTAAAACATTTTCCATTAAAAGAAACCGATGAAATTTGGATTAATATAGTGGAAAGAAGTTAGATTAACAAGATTTTTTATTTTTAAGGAAAAATTTATATGTGACTCAATATGCTAACCAAAGAAATTGAGGAAAAAATAATCGATTTCATAAAAGAAGAACCTAAATCGATCTATGAAATAGCTAGGTTAATAGGAAAGAGTTGGAGAACAACAGATAAGTATGTAAACTATTTAACTGAAAAATATGAAGAAATAAAAATAAAAGTTTTTAGAAAAGGAAGCAGAGGAGCTTTAAAAGTTGTTTTTTGGAAATCCATTTTGCCATTTTCTTCTGAAATAAAGGAATGGTTATATAGAAAAATTGAAAATGGTAGAGAAAAAGTAGATTTTTCCCCATTTGAAATTTTTCAATTTGCAAATACAAATAAAAAGATTGCCTTCATACATAAGGGAAAATTTATAATGGGTAGAGAAACACCAAAATCTTTTAAAAGAGTAATTAGTTTATTAGACAAAGCAGAAAATGAAGTGCTAAGCTTTTCTGGAAATTTCTCTTGGATAAATCTTTCTTATAAAAATCTTAGCTTATACGAAAAAGTTAAGGAATTGGTAGAAAGAGGTGTAAAAATTTTTGCAATTGGGAGAATAGATGTAGATGGAAGAAAAAACATTGAAAAATTACTAAATATAAACTTTGAAACTAAAACTAATCTAATTAAAGTAAAACATATTTATCAACCTTTAAGAGGTTTTATAATCGATAACAAAGTAGCAAGATTTAGAGAGATCAAAGATCCTAAGAAATATATGAAAGACGAACTAAAACAAAAAATTTTAATATTTTATGAAATTTATGATAAAGAATGGATAGATTTCTTAAGAAAAACCTTTTGGAGATTGTTTAGAGTTGGAGTTGATGCTAGAAAAAGGATAGAAGAAATTGAAAAAATGAAAATAGTAAAGGAATAAACTTTTTAAAACAAATTCAGAATTTTAAATGTAAGGGGCCGTCGTCTAGCCAGGCTAGGACTCCAGGCTCCAGGTTTTTCGATGGAGCTTTGAAAAAAGATGAGAAGAAGAAACCTGGGTACGTGGGTTCGAATCCCACCGGCCCCATTTCTTTCTTGATCAAAACCAAAAAATTAATTGCCGGAAAGTTAAATTTTTCTTGATGATAATAGAACTTATTGTAGCAAATGAACCTGCCTTAGAAAATTTAAACTACAAAAAAATTATAATCAAAAACTTTCAACTTTTGATAAATGAAAATTCAGGAAAAATAGAAGGAGTTATAAGAAAAAATGAAAATGAAACTTTTAGCGTATTTACAGAAAATATAGATATAGTGGAAGAAGCTGCAAAACAAAAAATTATAGAGATTAAAGTTAGATAAACTTTAAAATACTTCAAAATTAAAAACATCTCTATGGAAATAGTTTTGAAAGTTAAATCAGAAAATTATCAAAAAGTGAGAGAAATTTTGTTAAAAGACGATATTATCTCTAGAGCTAGTATTATTTTCAAAGATGGGAATCAATTTGGATTTGAAAATTTTTATTTGATTTATATTTCTGGAACTGATGAACAAATTAAAAAAGCAATTGATGTAACAAAGGATTTGGCAGAAAAATTGGAAGAAGAAAAAGAAAAAGATGTAATTAAAAAATTAAAAGAAGAAAGTGAAAAAGCAATCGAAGGATTTGGAAGTATTTTAGGGTAAAATAGCAGAATTCACTCTAACTATTTCTTGTTTATTTTGAACCAAATCCTCCAAAACTTCTATTCCATTTGAGCAGTACAAATAAGTAAACAAATTTATCTTGATGTAATTTTTTAACTTTATTCCATTTCTATTTAATTTTTCTTTTAAATTTTCAATTACTTCTTTTCCCTTTTTGAGTTGACCTTTATTCATTGATGGATAAGAAAAAGTAATTTCAACATCTCCATTTAAATTAACGAATTCGCTCATCAATTTAATTTTTCTCATAACATACCTAGATATTCTTGAATTTTTTACCGAAGTAGCTTCTCCTATTTTAATTTTTCCATTCTTCAAAACCAAAACATCTGGATGGTAATAATGATTTACTTCATATAGTATGATTGGTTCTACAATTATTATTCCACTCCTATAAATAAGCAAATCATACCCAATTAGATAAACTACAGATTTTACATTTAACTTGCTTCCGGACGAATATTTTACATTGTATCTTTTAGGGCCTTCTTTATACCATTCCATAGTTTCTTTAATAACCTCATACTTGTCAAATTTAATATCTTGAAATTTTCCATTCCAAATCATTTTTGCTAAAGAACTTATTATTGAATCCAAAGAATTAGAATTAGTAACATTAAATTCCATTGGAGTAAAAGGCAAAGATTGGAAAAGAGAAAATCTAAAATCTTGAAAATTTATTTTCATATTAAAGTTAAATACCATTAATTAATTAATTTTTTATGACAAGCGCCAGTAGTCTAGCCTGGCTAGGACACCGGCTTGCCAAGCCGGAGGCCCGGGTTCAAATCCCGGCTGGCGCAAGCTCATTTTTTAAATTCTTGAATCCAATAAAATATTTAGAGAACGATGCTTTTCTTTAAAAAGAAAAAGGAAAAAGAAATTCCTCAAACTAAAGAGAATATTAAACTACCAACACTTGAAGATTTAGAAAAAAAAGAAATTTCTAAAAAAGAACACGAAGAAAAAACTCCTACCTATTCACCTCAAAAAAAATTAATGCCGCCAAAAACTAAAATAACTGAATTACCTAAACCTATAGAATTGCCTGTGTTTGTTAAAATTGAAAAATATCAAGAAATTGTTTTCCTAATTAATAGCATGAATTCTATTTTAAAATCAATCGAAAGCTCTTTGAAATTAAATAGAGAATTAGAAAAAATGAGAGAAGAAAATTGGAATTCTATCAAAAATGATTTGGAAAAATTAAAAAGAGAATTAGAAAAAATTGGATCTATTTTTAAAGTTGTAAAAACTTCTAGCGAAATAGAAAGCATAAAAGAAAAAGAAGTTAAGGATTTGGAAAAACTTTTAAATGAGCTCAAATCACAAGTTTCTGAACTCAAATCTGAAATAAAAGTTTAAATTTAAGAAATTAAATTCTATTTCTGAAAGCGGGGGTCGCCTAGCCTGGCCAATGGCGGTGGGCTCAAGTTAATCTTGAGCTTTGATAAAAAGATGAGAAACCCACTGGGTTAGTCCCGTCGTGGGTTCGAATCCCACCCCCCGCATGAAATTTTAAATTCTAATAATTCTCAAATTGAACAAACTAAATGTGAATAGAAACTTTGAAAAAACTTTGATAAAAAATTAAAAAAGAAAAAGAAGAGTTTCTTACTTTGCTAGAAATACTTCATAAGCAACGTATAGTACTCCTATCAATGCTATTATCCAACCAACTGCTTCAAAGACTTGAGAAACTACTGTTAGATCTACTCCATAATAAGCTGCCCAATCTAGTGGTAGTCCTGCAAAGATTAGGAATGCTCCTGCCACTACTATCCATAGCCAGGCTTTTGACTTCTTTCTTAGTCCTAGATACTCAGCAAAAACTGCTGCTAGTAATAATACTATTCCTGCATCCAACAAGCCCGAAAAGAGCATCCTTTCACCTTTAATTAAAATTAGGTAAAAATAAAATTTAAAAGTGTGTTCTTTGAGATAAAATTGGAAATAGAAAAAAGGAAAATATAAAAAGGTTACTCTTCCTCTTCGAATTCCTCTAGGTCATCTAGCTCTTCTTCAAGGCTTTCTTCTTCTTCAAAGTAATCCTCTTCATCGAACATAGCAAGCACCTTCCTTTATTTAAGGTCTAAAAAGATATATTTAAATTTTTCTTTTGATTTTCTAAACTAAAACGAAAAAATTAAAGAATATATTCCTTTAAGCAAAACCAAAATAGATATTAAGTTTGTTATTAGTCCTAAAGAAAGAGACAATGCCAAAAATAGGCCACATAAAAAATCTGCCAAAGACATAAAAACCAAAATATAATCTCTAGTCAAAATAGCAAAAAAGAGAGAATAAATTCCTTTTCCAATCTCTAACATTCCAACCAAAAAAGAAATAAAAACAAAAACTTTGAAAAATAAGAAAAGTCCTGAGAGTACATCAAGAAAGGATAAAAAGAAAAACAGACCATTCATACAATATCTTTTAATTTAAAGCTTATATTTGCATAATTCTTTTTTATATCTGGGGGCAAGGCTGGGGGGCTAGGCCTCCCCTGCCCATGCTAATGCATGGGTGGCAAACGGTCTTTATGGCCAGCCTATAGCCCGAGGGCGGTATATCTAGCTATGCTGCCCCAACTAGCTGACTATGAAACCTCGACCCACAGGGCCAAATAGCTAGTGAACTGGGTCAGGCCCGGAAGGGAGCAGCCCTAAGCTAGCTATTTTGGTGCTTGTGGATCTCGGGGTGGAGAAAGCTAGTTGGATAAAGCAGCATAGCTAGATATATCCACCAAGGGCGGCCCCCAAATTTAGAAATTAATAATTGGAAAATTCAATTAAATACCATGGAAATAAAAGAATTCCTAATTGGTTTAATAATTGGATTTTTTATTTCATTTTCTTTTTTAACCTACCAAACCTATCCAAAAACAGAAGTTCATATTATTCCTACAAATTTTTCCTTAATTAAAAATTATTCAATTAAATTTTCAGGAGAATCTGAAATATATTTGCCTGCTGTAGATCAAAAAGGAAATGGAGTAATCACAAAGTTAAAAGTTAGAGCTTTACCGGGAAATGGAAGAGTTTTGGTTGATATAAATCAATTGCTATTTTGGATAGATACTCAGCAGTCTATCCAAATTGCAAAAAGAGTTGCCCAACAAATAACTGGGTTGGATTTAAGTAAGTATGATTTATTCTATTCGATAGAAACAAATGCCTCAATTATAGAAGGACCTTCTGCTGGAGCTGGAATAACAATTGCTACTATAGCTGCTTTAGAAAATAAAACTTTGAATAAATCTGTAATGATAACTGGAACTATTCAGCCAGATGGATCTATAGGGCCAGTTGGTGGAATAGAAGCAAAAGCAAGAGCAGCTAAACAAATAGGTGCAAAAGTTTTCCTAGTACCAAGAGGACAAGGAACACAAGTAACTTATGTTCCAATAAAAAATTGTAAAACTGTTGGATATGTTACTTTTTGTGAAATAACCTATAAATTAAAAGAAACTTCTATTAGCAAAAAAGTGGGAATAGAAGTTAAAGAAGTTGAAAACATTTATGATGCTTTAAATTATTTCTTTTCTTGAATTAAATTATGGAAATAGTTGAAAAACCTAAAAGAAATGAACAAATAAAACAATTTTTAATTTTCTCAATATTTTCAGCTTTAATTCTTTCAATTAAACCAGGATATACAGGAATTGAAAATCCATTGATTTTCTTTTTACTAGTTGTTATTTTTGCTGGAATAAGAGAAATTGGTAGAATAAAAATTGCTGAGAAATTCTCAATGTATCCAGTTTTAAGAAATTGGTATCCTGGACTAATTCTCGGTTTTTTATTAGCTTATTTTGGCTTTAAATTGATTCCTTTTATTGCTATTTTTTCTCCTTATGCATTCGGAAGATGGAAATTCAAAATTAAAGAAAAAACAATTGAAGAAATTGGAATAATTTCATTTTTAACTTTATTAATTCCTTTAACTTTTTCAATAATTTTCAAAATTTTATCTTTAGATATACTTTTTCAAGTAAATTTCTTTCTGCTAGTTTCAAATTTAATTCCTTACTTTAAATTGGATGGAGAAAATATAGTGAAATGGGGATTTGATAAATGGGCATTTTTGATCTTAATTTTAATCTTCATTTATCTTTTGTAGGTATTATTGTCGTGTTCTTGATAGGAATTCATTTAATTGTCTATCAAATTGGTTTCTTGCTTCTTCTAACGTAGTAATATTTCCTCTTCTGATTTGATCGATTATATCATTTCTTATTCTCTCAGCACCAGCTCTTAAGTTCTCATCTCCTATTTGCATAATCCTAGAGTTAGCATAACCCTCAAACTCTCTAATAATTCTTACTTGGTCTGCTAATCTTGCAGCAAGTGAATATTCAGATTCTACAACTCCATATCCTCTAAACAAAATACCAACTATAAAAATTGCTCCAAACAATATTACTGACCATGCCCCCATAAAACCAAATAATACCCAAACAATTTTTGTAAACCAACCTAGAGGAATTGTTAAAAATGTTATGATAAATGCTAGCAATCTATTAATTCTTGAGATATTCGGCAAACCTCTAAAAATTGGTAAACTAGCTAAAAATGCCCAAGTTAAAGCATAAATTCCTGCAAATGGAAGAATAAAAAGATAAAGTATTGCGGGAATATACATCCATTCTTCAGGTAAACCAAGCATTACAAGTATATCCTTTGAAATTCCTTTAATCTCCGCTCTTTTAAATTCCTCTGGAACTTGACTATAATCTGGATAAGGAACAAATTGAGGTAAAATAAAAATTAAAATTACTACTACCAAGAAGATTGCTAATGGTATATATTTGGTTCCACTAACTCTTGGTGGCCTCCAACCTGCTACCAAAGCTAGCAAAATTAAAAAACCTATTATAAACAAAACTCCTGTCAATTGCTCGATTATACCTTCAATTGAAAATCCTTGAGCAAATGCTGAAGATGAAATTAAAACAGTAAAAAACAAGCTAAAAATCAAAATCTTTCTAGCATCTTTCATAAATTTTAATTGATTTTTTAACTTTAAAAACTTCTATTCTCTTTTTATGAAATAAAAAATAGCCGCTAAAAAGAATGCAAGAAAAACAATTGAAATATATCCAAATAATTCAAACAAACCTTCTTTAAAAGAATAAAATGCCAAAAGAAAATAGAAAGAAAGAATTAAGGAAAATATAGAAGAAATTGTATCCGAGAAAATTTTAATTTTTCTCAATAAATTAAATGAAATCAAAAAAGTTACTATAAAAATCGAAATCTCAACCAAAATCTCCATCATTTTTTCTCACCTTTCAATAACTCCATAAATTTCTTATATTCTTCAGTATTTTCAATTTCCTTTTTTAAACCTCTTCTTTCAATTTCAGAAAAAAGAGATAAAGCATTTTTCAAATTTTTTTCCCTTTCTTCCATTTTTTCCAATTTTTTAACAACCTCTCTAAATTGTTTAATTATATCCTTCTCTGTTTGAACACTTAAAGAACCTCTTTCTGAAGAAAATTTCAAACTATAATAAACAAAAAATGTTAAAAACACCAAAAATGGCAATATCGAGATTCCAATTATAAAATTCTTTGCTAATCCTGTAAAATTTAGACCTACAACAAACAAAAATGAAAGAAAAATTGAAATTATTTTGTTTGATCTTTTTGCAACCTCATCTTTTCCCAAAATTTTTGTTTTTTCGAGCAATATCCATATAATTAAGAACCAAAAAATCCAAGGAAGAAAAAAATAGTAAAGAAATGATTGAAAATTTGAAAACCCTAAAATTTCCATAAATAAAATTTAAATTAAGAAATTTATTTGAATGGGCCCGTAGTCTAGTGGTAGGACGCTGCCCTCACGCGGCAGAGACCCCGGTTCAACTCCGGGCGGGCCCATTTAGATTTAATTTTTACAGAATCCTTTTAATTTCTTTTTTCAAAATTTTAAAAATTCTATACTTTAACCCTTTCCTTAAAATAAAAATTAAAACACCTAAAACCACTCTTATTCCTCTAAAGAATTTACTAATCTTTCTGTAAACCACATTAACTTTAACTTGAGAAATTCTTAATCTATAAATAATTGAAATTATTAGCATTGAAGGTTCAAGAATATATCCTCCATAAATTTTATTAACCAAAATTTTTGCTGCTTCTCTATCAAATCCTACCAACCCACAATTTGTATCTCTTAACCTTTGAGAAAAAAGAAAATTAAAAGTTGTTCTCCAGACAAAATTCCCCAATCTATGTCTTAATGGAATTTTTGAAAAATCTCTATATCCCATCACAAATTGCATTCCTTTTTTCAATTCTTTCAAAATCTTTTTAGCTTCTTTAACATCATATTGCATATCTGCATCGGAAATTATTATGTAATCGACATTTTTTCTTAACAAAAACTTTATTCCAGTTTTAATTGCTTCTGCCTTTCCCTTGTTTCTTTCATGCCTAATTACATATTTTACATATTTTTTAGCAATCTCATATGTTCTATCTTTACTTCCATCATCAACAACAACAATATAATCTTTTTTAAAAATTTTCAAAGCTTTTTTAAGAACTTTTGCAATATATTTTTCTTCATTGTATGCTGGAAAAATAATCCCAACCTTCATTCTATCTAACTTATTTTTTTAAAACATCATTAAATAAGCTACCACTTGGAGTTGTTAAAAAATTGAATAATATTTCCTAACGAATTCAAAATTATGAAGTTATATAAAACAATTCCATTTATTGTTTCAATTCTAATGGTTTCAATTGGAGCATATGGCATATCGATTAAAATTGAAAACGGAAAAATTTTAGAAATTGGAAGCTTAGAAATTCCTACTCAATATGGAATGATTAAAGGAAGTATTAAATTTAAATTGGGAAATTTAAGCTGGAAACCAAAAGAAATTTGGCTAGTTCCAGAAAATTCAAATCCAAAAAACTTCAAATCTTTATCAGAATACTTAGAATTGCCAGAAAGTGTTTTTTCAAAGACATGCAAAACTTCGATATACTATAATGAAAGTTTGGGATATGCATTCAAAATTCTTGAATCACAAATAGAAGAAAATGGAAGCTTTTGTGGACTAGCTTATCCAGGAACTTATGAAATCTTGGTGAAATAAATGAAGCTATTAAGCTTGATCATTCTTTTGAGCATTTTTCTAATAACAATTTTATCAATTTCTCATCTTTTCAAATCATTTACTGGAAAATTTTATTCAATCAAAAATTTTGAATGGAAAAGAATTGGAAAAATAGAAATTAAAAGCGGAAAAATTGCTCAAGTAAGAAAAAATTTAAATTTTAAATAAGTTGTTTAAATTTTATGATAGCTATACCTGAAGAAGTAAAAAAAGTTTTGGAAAAGCAAGGATATAGAATTGTTGGAAAACATAGTGCAGTAAAAATTTGTCATTGGACAAAAGAAAGTTTAGTGAGAAATAGAGTTTGTTATAAACAATTATGGTATCCTCCAGTTCAAAGTCATAGATGCATGGAAATGACTCCTTATATTGGATGTAATTACCATTGTGTTTTTTGTTGGAGAATCCATAGCGGAGATAGACCTGGCTTAGTTTGGAAGGAATTTCCTTTGCCAATTAAAGAATTCGATGAACCTAGCTTTATAATTGAAGAAGCTATTAGAAAAAGAGCTGAATTGCTTTCTGGATTTAAAGGAAATCCAAAGGTTGATAAGAAAAAGTTTGAAGAAGCAATTAAGCCAACAATGATGACTATGAGCTTAACAGGAGAACCAACTTTATATCCTTATATTTCTGATTTGGTGTTAGAAGCAAAGAAAAGAGGGATAATTACTTTTTTGGTAACTAATGGAAGTATGCCAGAAAGATTAGAACAAATGGAACATTTACCATTCCAATTGTACTTAAGTGTTTTAGGGCCAGACAAAGAAATTTATTTAAAAGTCACTAGGCCAATGATAAAAGATGCTTGGGAAAGATTTAAT
>NJEA01000011.1 GCA_002254545.1 Candidatus Aenigmarchaeota archaeon ex4484_224 | reverse complement strand
ATTGAACCGCACCACCCACCCCTTGTGTGCTCCCCCGCCAATTCCCTTAAGTTTCACCCTTGCGGGCGTACTCCCCAGGCGGCCCGCTTAACACCTTCGCTCCGCCACTGCGAGCTCCCAAGAAGCTCGCAACGGCAAGCGGGCATCGTTTACGGCCAGGACTTTCCCGTTAGGGGAGCAAAATCATCTTTTTTTTTCATAAGATACTCCCTCTAATACCGGGGTATCTAATCCCGTTTGCTCCCCTGGCTTTCGTCCCTCACCGTCGGACCCGTTCCAGCCGAGCGCCTTCGCCACTGGCGGTCCCCCAGGGATTACAGGATTTAACCCCTACCCCTGGAGTACCCTCGGCCTCTCCCGGTCCCAAGCCCGGTAGTTTCCTCGGCACACCCTGCAGTTTTCTGCAGGATTTCACCGAGGACATACCAGGCCGGCTACGGACGCTTTAGGCCCAATAATCGTGGGTACCACTCGCGGCGCGGGTATTACCGTGGCGGCTGGCACCCGTCTTGCCCACCGCTTATTCGCCCTCCTGTTTACAGAGGGCAAAAGGCCCTGCTAAAAGCAGAGCCACTCCGGGTTCCCTCGTCCCGCTTGCGCGGATTGCGAAGTTTTCGCGCCTGCTGCGCCCCGTAGGGCCTGGGCTCATGTCTCAGAGCCCATCTGGGGGCTCCCACTCTCATGGCCCCTACCCGTTATCGCTTTGGGGAGCCGTTACCTCCCCAACAGGCTGATAGGCCACGGTCCCATCCTCGGGCACTCTAGCAAAGCTAGAGCCTTTGAGCCCAAGGGCCTTCCAGCACCAAGGGCCTATGGGGTATTAGCCTCAGTTTCGGGACCTAGCCATAGCATCTTTATCTTTTTCAATTTATTTTTATCAAGATGTTCTTTTTTCTTAATCATAAGGAGAATTGAATAAAACTTTTTGAGTATTTTTCTTTTTACTATTACTTTGTCCTTTATTCTTTCAGTAAATCTTATAAGCTCATCAATTTTGTAAATATCTAATGACCATGTATTATCACGTTTGTTAAAATAAATATTTCCACAGTTAGTGAATTTTTTTATTTTTTCTAAAACTTTTTTATCTGATTGAGTAATGTTTATTCTCGCTAAAATTTGTATTCCTGTTCTGTATCTTTTATCTTTTCTGAATCTTATCATGACCGATCCTTCTCCATCGAAAAATCCAGCTAAATATTCATTTGATATTTTAATCTCAGAATTCGTGGATTAATTTTATTTATCAATCTATTTAAAGCTATGACTAGGTTTTCCCGAGATTATCCCCCTCCCGAGGGTAGGTTGACCGTGTATTACGCAGCAGTCCGCCGGGCACTCTGAAGAGCACCCACGGCTCGCATGGCTTAGTCGAACCCGGATAGCGGGACCCTCTGGCGGGATCAGCCAGAATCAGGAATTGGCGGAGGAAATTTGCCTCTAGGTCTCACCAAATCGACCTGCCTGGAGCATTAGCTCCAGACCTATGTGCCATAGGTTTGATTTAAAAATTTTTCATCGCTGGCTTTCGCCAATGCTCAAATTTAGACCCCAACCTATGGATAAATCGCCAATTATTTAATATTAAACAGGTTATTTAAATACTTTTTCTTTTATCTTAAAGTTTTTGAATTTCTTTAGCTATTTTCCAAAAACAATGCTCCATAACTTAGTTCCAGATATACCTTTAATTTTTCCTTTTTTAACACTCTTTTCATCAAACTTTTTAACTTTATCTTTCTTCTTTCCAAAAACTAAAACAGGCACTTTTGAATGAACATCTTCTCTATTTTTACAAGAAATTACTCTTTGACTTCCTAAAACAAAAATTCCTTCAAAATTTCTAAAGAATTCTAACTTTTCATCAATTTTTTCAATCATTTTAATTTTAGAATCACAATCTTGCTTCCAACAAACTTTTTCTAAATGATGCAAATGAACAAAAATAAAATCATAATTTACAATCAAATCTTCTAATTGATTAAAAATTCTATTTAAATCAGAAGAAAAGTTAATTGGTTCAAAATTTATCGAATCAAAACCAGCTATTAAAGCAACTCCTCTTTCAACTCCTGGTTCAGCCAAAACAATTGCTTTTTCTATTTTCCACTTTTCTTTAAAATCTGGTAAATTTGGAATTTTTGAACTTGCTCCTCTAACAATTAAATAGTTAACGGGAAGTAAACCTTTATTCATTCTTTCTAAATTAACTTGATGATACTCCATGACAGAAACAGCATTTTCTATAAAGTTATTTGTAATTACACTAGCTAAACTTGCAGCTTTGTCTTCAACTAAAGGCTTAACCATTCTAGGTTTTTTGCTTCCATAAACAAAATTATCAGAAACTTTATCACTAAAATTTCCTCTAAAAACTAAAGCTCCTCTGGTATCATAACTTCTTAAAAAAACATAAGGAACTGAAACATCAACAAATTCATTTATGCTTCTAACAACCTCATCTAACTTATAGCCATCTAATCCAGCTTTCCTATCCAAAATATTTCCTTTTTCATCTAAAGTTGCAAAGGTATAGCTCCAAGCTAAATCTCCATCTTTTAAAGGGATATTCATTCCAATTGCTTCTGCTGCTCCTCTTTTAATCTTATATCTTTTTGGGTCATACCCCAAAAAACTTAAAGAAGAATAAATTTTGTTTGGAGGAATTGTTTTTGGTAAAAGATTTATTTCTCCTACCATTCCTTTTGAAGCTAAATAATCTAAGTTTGGTGTATTTGCTTTCATCAAAGGAGTTTTTTCTTTTGATAGTAAATCTGCTAATCCATCTATTAATAAAAAAATAATTGGTATACGCTTCCCCATATTATAAATATTAATTCTCAAGAATTTAAACACTAAACAGTGATTAAATTTCTTTTAGCAAATTTTTTGTATATTCGATAAGCTTTTTGCTTAAATTTACTTTCATTTGAATTAGTTTTTTCCTTTCTATCGAAAAATCTTTTTCAGCTTTTTCCAAAGCTTCAAAAGCATAACTTAATTCAATCCAAAAGAAAGCTCTCTTCATAAATTTTTTAACATCTTCCAAACTTTTTGCTTGAAAAGCTAAATTTTTCCATTTTTGATAGTTAGATAGGCAAATTTCTTTTTTATTTAGAACCATGTTACTATTTAGGAGTAACAAATATTTAAATGTTACTATTATATAGTAAAAATTATGAGATTAAGAGAAATTGCAAAAACTCTATTTAGCTTTCTTGAAAGCGATAATTTAGAAGAATCTAAGAAATATTGGGAAGAAATTAAAAATCAAAATTTTAATTCTAAATGGAGAGGAAATTCTTCTATAGGAGAGGAAATTAAAAAATGCTTGAAGTTGTTAAAGAGCTATAATGAATGGAATAAAATATACAAAGGGCATGGAGCTTCTACTCATCAACTAATTTATTCTAGACTCTTGAACAAAAAAGACTATTCTATATTTTATGTTGGGATTCTTCATAAGAATGGACTAATAGAAAGAGCTTCTAGACAAAAGTATAAAATTACTGAAAAAGGAGAGAAGGTACTTAAAAATGCAGAAGAGATTGGAATTATTTAATCTCAAAAATTCTATTGTTAGCAATTGGAGCAATAGCATCAAACCCAAGCTCTTTTAATTCAGAAGCAAATTCTTCTGTATGGTCTCCATGAATACAAAAAATTTTTTCTGGAGAAATTTTTTCTATGTATTCAAACAATTGCTTTCTTCCAGCATGAGCACTAAAATCAAATCTTCTTACATTCATATTAACTTCAAAGTTTAGTTTAAGTTCTTCATTAATGTATCTTCCACTTTCTAACAAAATTCTTCCAGGAGTGCCTTCAAGCTGCCATCCAGTTAAAAGCAAAGAAGAATTTCTTCTATTCTTAAGTTTTTTTAAATACCAAACTACTGGACCACCATTTAGCATACCTGAAGTTGTAACTATGATGCTTGGCTCTTTAATAATCTTTTTTCTCATCTTATTGTTTGTAACATATTCAACATTTTCCAAAGCTTTATCTAGAATCTTTGGATCTTTAATTCTTTTACGATATGAATTGATTATATTAGTTGCTTTTTTTGCCATTCCATCCAAATAAATTGGATATCCAACTTTGTATTTATTCAAAATTAACAAAACTTCTTGTGCTCTTCCAACAGCAAAAGCTGCAACTAAAGCTACACCATTTTTAGAAATTGTTTGATCAATCATTTCAATAAATTCCCTTTCTTCTTCTTTTCTATCTCTATGATCTCTATCTGCATAAGTACTTTCTGTTATAAGGATGTCCACATTTGGCAATTTCAAATCAGCTTTTTTCATTAATCTTGTTTCAATTGTATTGAAATCCCCAGTATAAAGCAAAGCCTTTTCTTTTAAATCTAAGAAAATTTGAGCAGAGCCTGGAATATGACCAGCATTATAGAAAGTTACTTTAGCTGAATGTAAGTCAAATTCTTTTCTAAATTCAACTTCTTTAAATCTAGAAATTGTTAATTTTACATCTTTTTCGTTGAAGGGTAATTCAATTCCTTCTTCTCTTGAAATTTTAATTGAATCTTCAAGCAAAAGTTTTGTTAATGGTTTACTTACATCTATTGCATAGATTGGGATATCTTTTCCTTTTGAAGCAAAAAGAGGTAAGCCTCCGCTATGATCTAAATGTGCATGACTTAACAAAATAGCATCTACTCTTCCTTTAATTTCTATTGGAAAAATTGGTGGAATTTCCCTAACTTTTGTCCCATAATCTAAAACTAATTTTTCTCTTCCCGTGTCAATTAAGATTCCACTTGCTCCAACAGTTGCCATTGCTCCAAGAAATTCAATTCTTATCATTCAATTATTTTTGAATTAGAAAAATAAAAAGTTAGAACTTAATTCTTTTCAAAATTTCTTTAGCTTTTTCATAAATATTTTCTCCATATTTCTCCAAACATTCTTTAAGTTTTTTTACTAAAAGATTTTCTTTATATTCATCTTGAAATGAAAACTCTTCCTCCAAAGCAAACAAACAAAGTTTTTTCATAACTCTATTTCCTAAAAATCTTCTTAAAAGATCGAATCTTTCGCTATAAATCTTTAAAGGATTTCTTCTAATCACTAGTAAAATTTCTTCTAATTTATATTCAAGCCTTGAAAGAAGATCGGAAAGATATTTATATTCTTCTTCCCTCTTAGAATTATATCTTGAACTTAAAGAATATTTTATGAGTAAAATTTTTAAGAGATCTTCTAAATCCAAATCTTGCAAATTATTTGATTTTAAAGTATACAAAGCTTTTTCAAGAAGTTTTTCTTTTTTGCCACTGTTTTCAAATTCTTTCTTCTTTTTTTCTATTTCTTTTTTCAAATCTTCTGGTAGGCTTTCAAACAATTGAACATGAAATTCTTTTTTCATCTTAGGTAATTTTTCCTAGGCTATTTAAATTTTTTTCTATTTCATGAAAAGAGTTTCAAAAATTTCAAACCTCCGAAAAAAATAAATAACCTAAAAATTCCTTTAAAATAAGTATGAAATTGGCTATCAGAAATGTTTTGATAAATCTATTAAACATTAAACCTTTAGAAAATGTTTTAGTTTTAACCGATACAAAAATGGAAAAAATTGGAAGAATGTTTTATGATGCAAGTAAAAGTATTAATTTAGAAACTGCTTTAATGGTGATGGAAGCAAGAACTAGAGATGGAGAAGAATTGCCTTTACATGTTTCTAAAGCTATGAGATCAAGCAATGTTGTAATTGCACCAACTTATTATTCTATAACTTATACAAAAGCTGTGAAAAATGCTTGTTTGGCCGGAGCAAGAATTGCAAGCTTACCAAGAATTTCTGAATTTAGCATAAAGAAAGGTGGTTTGACAGCTGATTATAAAAAAGTTAGAGAAGATGTTGAAAAAATGTTTAATGCTGTTGACGGTTCTAATTTTGTAGAAGTTACTTCTAAGAATGGAACTGCTATATATTTTTCTGTAAGAGAAAGAAAATGGTTTAAAGATTATGGTGAAATTAAAGAAGGAAGTTTTGGAAATTTGCCAGCTGGAGATGTTTTTATTGCTCCTGTTGAAAAAAGTGTTAATGGAAAAATTGTTTTTGATAGTTTTGAATTTTCAACTAGTAAAAAAACTGAATTGACAATAGAAGATGGAAGAATTGTTGAAATGAAGGGGGTTAATAAACAATTGAAAGAATTTTTGGAAAATCATCCTAAAGCAAAAGTAATTGGAGAATTTGGAATTGGTTCTAACTATAAAGCAAAGGTCATTGGAAATGCTTTAGAAGATGAGAAGGCAAAAGGAACTGTTCATTTTGATATTGGAAGTAATGTGAATATTGGAGGATTAATAGATGTTCCTTTGCATGTTGGGGGGGTAATTAAGAAACCAACAGTAAAAGTTGATAATAGAATAATTATTGAGAATGGAGTTTGGCAAATTTAGATTTTTTCGATTGCAAGAAATAGTAGAAAATTATTCCTAGAATTATTGTAACTAAACCAATTAACAAAGAAATAGGTTTTAGAAAAATCATTAAAAAGAAAATTGTTGCTAAGCCAAGAAATGGTAAAATTGATTGATTTTTTATGTTTAATGGAGCTTTGAAAGAAGGTTTAATTTTAGGATATCTTTTTCTTAAATAAATTAAATTTAAGTTAACGCTTGCATAAACTAAAAGAATTCCAAAGTTTGCAATTTCAGCAATTATATCTATTTGCTCTAATAATACAAAGAAAATTGAAATCAAAGCTGTTAAAAAAACCGCGATATATGGTGTTCTTGTTTTTCTATGAATTTTTGAAAGGAACTTTGGTAATTCTCCATAAATTGACATTCCATAAATTCTTCTTGAGTTAACAACAGATAAAACTAAAGCTGTGCTTGCAGTTGAAAATAAAGCTGTAAAGCTTAAATAAAGATATCCTAAGTTTCCAAAAGCTTTTGAAATTACTAAAGATAAAGGAGCATTTGAAGTTGCTAATGTTTTATAATTTACTAAAGCGACAGAAGATAAACCAACAAGCATGTATAAAAAAGTTGAAAGGAGAATTGAACCAATTAAAGCAATAGGAACTATTTTTCTTGGATTTTTTGCTTCTTCAGCAATGTTAGCTACTCCTTCAAAACCGATAAAAGCAAAGAAAATTAAAGCACTTGCCGAAAAAACATTTAGCAAAGATGGAGTTTCAAAAAAATTGAAGGAAGACCAATTTGCATGGAAAATTCCTGCAAAAACTACTAGCAATAAACCAGAAACTCCGATAATTGTAAGTAAAATATTAAAAAAAGTTGAAGTTGTAATTCCTTTGAAATTAATTAAAGCTAAAAATGAAATTAGAAGGATTGCCGAAATTCTTGGAGGTATATCTATAAAACTTGTTAAATATCTTCCAAATCCTAAAGAAACTACAGATAAACCAACAATTTCAGAGACTATTGCTATATATCCTATTAGGAAAGGAAAAATTCCTTTTCCAAAAATCTTTTTTGCATAAACATATTCTGCACTTTCTTTTGGAAATAGGGAAGAAAGTTCTGCATAGCTAAAGCCGGTAAACAAAGCTAAAAGTGCTCCTATTAGAAAAGATAGCCAAATCATATTTCCAGCTAAGCCAGAAGCTATTCCTATAAGAACATAAATACCAGCACCAACAATCAAACCAAAACCATAAAAAATCAATCCAAGTAAGCCAACTTCTCTTCTTAAACTTACCATAAAATATTTTATTTGATTTTTTCATTTTAATTGTGAAAGTTAAATTTAAATTTGATTATTCTAAAAGAAAATTTAGTGATGGTGATGCCATACCAATCCATTTGATTGAAAAATTTTTCTATTTGAAAAGAAATAGTTTAATTGTTTTAAGGAGGTGAAAAGATGATAGACATAGAATTAATAAGAAAAAATCCTGAGTTTGTAAGAAAAAACTTAGAAAGAAGGCAAAACCCTGAATATCTTAAGCTTTTGGATGAAATTATAAAAGTTGATTCTGAATGGAGAAATGTTATTTCTGAATTGAATAAATTAAGAGCTAAAAGAAATGAAATTACAAAAGAAATTGCAATTTTGAAGAAAGAAGGAAAGGACATCCAAGATTTGGTTAAACAAGCAAATCAAATTGCTGAAAGAATTAAAAATTTGGAAGAAGTTGAAAGAAAATTAAGAGAAAAAAGAAGATATCTTTTGCTTAAGTTGCCAAATCTTTTGCATGAAAGTGTTCCTTTTGGAAAAGATGAGAATGATAATGTTGAAATTAGAAGATGGGGAAAAGAACCAAAGTTTGATTTTGAACCAAAAGATCATTTAACAATTTTAAAAAACTTGGGTTTAATAGATGATGAAAGATCTGCAAAAATTGCTGGACATGGATTTTTCTATTTGAAAGAAGAACTAGCTTTGCTTGATTTAGCTTTGCAAAGGTTTGCAATTGATTTTTTGAGAAAGAAAGGTTTTAAGTTAATTGAGCCTCCATTCATGATGAGAAGATGGTTTTATGAAGGAGTAACTAGCTTAGAAGATTTTGATGAACAATTGTATAAAATTGAAAATGAAGATCTATATTTAATCGCAACTAGTGAACATCCAATGGCTGCAATGTTTGCAAATGAAGTTTTGCTAGCAGAACAATTACCAATTGTTTTTACTGGAGTAAGCTCTTGCTTTAGAAAAGAAGTTGGAGCCCATGGCAAATATACAAAAGGTTTATTCAGAATGCATCAATTTAACAAAATTGAACAATTTGTTTTTTGTTTACCAGAAGAAAGCTGGGAATGGCATGAAAAATTGCAAGAAAATGTTGAGCAATTATTACAAGCTTTAGGATTGCATTATAGAGTTGTTAATGTTTGTACTGGAGATCTAGGAATTGTTGCTGCTAAGAAATATGATACAGAAATTTGGATGGCTGATGGAAAGTTTAGAGAAGTTGCTTCAAATAGTAATTGTACAGATTATCAAGCAAGAAGGTTAAACATAAGATATAGAGAAAAAGAAGGAGCTCCTGTTAAAGGATATGTACATACTTTGAATTCAACAGCAATTGCTACGAGCAGAACGATGATTGGAATAATTGAACAATTTCAGCAAGCAGATGGAACTGTTAAAATTCCTAGAGTTCTTTGGAAGTATACTGGCTTTAAAGAACTAGTTCATAGAGATGATCTTAAATGGAAAACTTAATTTTTCTTTTTGAAATGATACAAGTTTAAATTTTTAAAAAATTGTTGAAAAATTCATGAAAGAAAAGTTGGAAAGTTTAGTTAGAAAATTGTATAGAGTAGGGATATCCACTTTTAAAGATAAAAAGGTATTAGCTTGGATATCTTTAGGAATTACTGTTTATGCAATTCCTGCTTTCTATAGAATTTTTATAAATCTCAAACTTCCGTTTGAAGAATTTTATACTTTTGATTTTGGAAACAAGTTTATCCCGAAAAATTTGCCTGAAAAATTAGTTGTAAATTCTTTTGCACCTGGTGGAATTGGTGCAATAATTTCTGAAAAGTTTTTTGAAAAATGGTATAATCAAAAGCTTGAAGGAATGAAAAAATATTTTGCAAGAGTTTTTGGATCTTTTGCTTCATCAATTGCATGGTCTTTTGTTCAATATTTAGGAAGAAGTGGATATCTAATTTTAGATGGAAAATGGTTTGAACCTTTTTATGTATATCCAGTTAATTATTTGATTGCTTTAACTTTGGCTCCTTTGGCAACTTATGCGATGGATAAAATTTATGAAAAATTAATTTAAAACATCTCTTTTTCTTTTTACCCATTTTTTATATACAGGACATCTTTCTCTCCAAAACTCAAAACATCTTCTCTCTCTTAAACATCTTGGCAAAAGTCTTTTTAATTCTTCGATATCTTCCTCTTCAGCAATTTTTGAAACATAACATCCTAGAAGAATATATCTAGCTCTAATTTCGGATTGAGCCATTCTGCAAGTTCTTAGATATACTATATCCACTATATTCTCTTCTCCAGTAATTCTTCCAAAGAAATTTATCTTTGTACCTAAAGGCAAATAATAAACTGCTTGCTGTGGATCTTTCCTAAACAAATTTTCTGCTATTTCAAACATTTCTTTAGCCAAATTTTCAAATTCCTCTTTGAAACGAGATATTTTTATGGAAGTTGGAATTACAATTTCTTTTCTTATAATAACTTCCTCTAAAGATTCAACATCAAAATAAACCTGTCTATTTCTTATATCTTGGTGGAAAGAAGAAATTGAAGTAGTTGCATTCCAAGTTAAAGTTTTCGAAATTACATCAAAATGAGCATACAATTCTTCTCTAATTTTATCAAAAGAATTTAGTCTTTTTTCTAAATCTCTTCTGCTTAAGGTCTTACCTTTTTTAAATAGAGGTAACTTACTTTTTGGAATATCTGCAATTCTTACTTCTTCAGAAGCTCCATCGACATATTCTTTATCATACCAATCTTTCAAAATTTTTCCAATCTCTCTAGCTTCTTGATAATCAGAATAAAGCATATAATATATCCATTTTCTCGTCATTCTTCCTGGAGGTGGTTGAAGTATTTCTTCAGTTTTTGTAGCTAATGGTAAGATATACCTTGCATCTTCTTTTGGAATTCCACTTGCAACCATTCTTTTGTATAAATCCAAAGCTTTTTCTAAAATTTTATAATTTTCTAAACTTTGAACAAAAACTTCTTCAACACTCCCTTCTATTGGAACATATCTTAAAGATTTCTCAGTTCCAGGCATATATTCTTTTCTTAAAGAACCAGAAATAATCCAACCAATTAAGGTTGTTAACCTTGAAACATTCTTTAAGTAAATTCCAATATATTCGTATTCACCCATATCTCCATGCGATGCTGTAACTCTCTTAACTAATTTTTCTGCTGTTTCATAATTTTCTTCTCGGGAAAAATATTCTATTATGTCATCAACACTTGACTTCAATTCACCAAAAATTTTTTTAGAAACCTTATGAGTTGAAACATCTGATCTTACAGCAGCAATTACTTCAGGTTTTTTTGCTTTAAGAATATAAACTTCTGCTCCTGAGCTAGTTCTTCCAAGAAAAATTTTCTCAATTAATCTTTCCATCACAATAAAAATCGATAAAAAATTTTAAATTTATTACTAAATTTTTTTACTTGTTTTTAAATCTATCTATTCGTTCAAATGCCTTAAAAAATATAGTTTATAAAAAAGAAAATTTCAGGAAAATAAATTGAAAAAATTAGAGCTAAGAAAAATGCTAAACCAAATCTTACTCCTTCTTTTATATACACAAATTTTTTTCCACTTTTTTTCAATTTCTCAATTTCTTTTTTAGTTAAACCTATCCAAATTTTGTTTTCTAATAAAACATCTCCTTCTTTTAACTTTTTCACAGATATCCTTTTTATAAATCCAAATTTTTCAACTGTTTTTGAAAAAAGAAAAATTAAATAAAGTAAAATTATTGATAAGCTTGAGAAAATAGAAAGAAATACAAAATCAAAGGAAAATCTTATTCCGAGAAGGATTGAAAGAAAATAAGAAATCGACGATAAAAAAATAAAAATTAAAACAAAAAAGCTAGTTAAAATTTTCTTTCTCTTCTTTATTTCATTTTTGAAAATAGAAAAAATTTTTTTAGATCTTAGCAAAGAAAAAACAAAAGCATAAATTAACATATAAACTGTTCCAACCAAAAATAAATTAAAAACAAAAATTAAAGGAAAGGGGAAATAAGTTTGGAAAAATGGATGAAATGGTAATAGAAAGGATATACCTGCTAAAAGTCTTGCATCGCCTTCTCCCCATTGTCCAAAAACAAAAAGAAAAAACCCAAAGAAATAAGATAAAAAACCAAATTCTAAACTTTTTTCAAAGTAGTAAAAGTTATGAGTTAGAATTCCAATCAAAAAATAATATCCAATTCCAAATAAAATCATAAAATTTGGAACATAGTCTGGAATTTCTGTTGTTTTTAAATCGTATAAGCCAGAAATTAAACTTCCAAAGAAAGCAATTAAAAATGGAATTAAAAGAATCATAATTTTATTCGTATTTTTTAAATCCTAATTCTTTAGCAATTTCTCTAAAGCATTTCCTACAATAATACAACCCATACTTTCTAATTACTCCTCTTGTTGAACCACATCTTATACATCTATGCAATGCTTTTCCATGCTTATGAACCATTGTATATCACCTTTATCCCTTGCTCTTCTAACCATTTAATTGCATCTTCTCTAGATATCCTATGATTTTTTGGTATTTTTCTTTTTTGAATTCTTCTATATTTAATTCTGAAACCAGGCCTTTTCAATTTTACACAAACATCCATTCCCAAAATTCCAATATCATGCATATATTTAACTCCAGGCAATTCAATATATTCAGCAATCCCAATTCCAATGTTTCCTTCATTGTCTATTTGAGAAGCTTTTATTTTGTAATCTTTTGCTTCCAAAACTTTTTTCCAAAATTCTTCTGCTTTTTTACCTCTTAAAGTAACTTTAACACCAACAGGTTTTCCTTTAGCAATTCCAAATGTTGATCTTTTTTTAGATTTTGTAATTACTGGCTTATTTCCAGTAATAATTTCTAAAAGTTTTTTTGCCTTCTCAATTTTTTCCATATCTCCACCACAACCAATGTTTAAAACAATTTTCTCTATAGAAATTTTTCTCATAGGGTGTTCATTCATTTAACCACCTTTATAATAGGTTTATCTTTACCAATAACAAAAACATAATCTTTCAAAGCTTCTATTTTATTTCCATTGACTTCTAAAATAACCTTTGGCTTTGTTCTAAATTTTCCTGGAATTAATTCAACAACTTTTCCCATTTTTCCTTTGTTTTTACCTTTCATAATTAAAGCTAACATTCCTTTTTTTAATGGCAAATGTTCAACTATTTCTAAAGATGGTAATTTAATTAACAAAGAATCTCCAGTTTTGAATTTTGATCCATCTTCAACCAAAATATTTTTACCATCATTCAAATTCAATTGAGTTTTTCCTCCTTTAATGGTTGTTTTATTTAAAATTTTAACAAGCTTTACATCTTTTTCTTTCTCATCGATTTCAACTAATTCTAAACCTTTTGGAGTTGAAATTATTCTAAATATTTTTTTCAATTTGGGAATCCAAACAACATCGTATAAGCCAGCTGGATATGCGTAATCTTTTCTTGGCTTTCCATCAACCCAAACTTCTCCTCTAGCAATAACTTTTTTAGCTTCTCTTCCAGTTTCAACAACTTTAAGTATATCTCTTAATAAAATTTGCAAGGGAATACATTCGAATTTTTTATGAGGACCTGGAGAAGGAGAAACCACCCAAGTAAACTTCTTCTTAGCTACTTTCCAAAAACTTGGTGCAAGCAATCTCTTTAACTTTCTTCTTACCATCTTCTCACTTCAATTTTCTTTCTAAAGCTTCTACTCTTTTTTTATCCGATAAATTTAAAGATATAATTCTTACCTTTGAAGGATCTATAGGAACTCTAACCATTTCTCCGGTAGATTTTTTTCGAGTAATTCCATCAATGTAAATTTTGCCTTTTTTCAAATCAACTTTTACAACTTTTCCTTTCTTTCCTTTAAATTCTCCTCTTAAAACTTCAACTTCATCTCCTTTCTTTATAGGAAAACTTCTTCTTTTGTATTTTTCCCTTAACTCTTTAGAAAGAGGTGCACTCATAAATTTTCTTCTTATATGCAAAGGAGCATTATACCTAAACTTTCTTTGCTTTCTTGGCTTTTTGCTTTTTGGTTGTTTTTTAATTTTTTTCTTTTTCATAATTTCAAATCACCATACTAGCAATTTTCCCAACAGAACTAAATCTTTCTACAGCCTCTCTAGCTACTGGCCCTTTAATAGAAGTTCCTTTTGGTTCACCTTCATCTGTCATTAAAATTGCTGCATTATCCTCGAACTTTATTCTTATTCCTTCTTTTCTTCTATATTCCTTCTTTTGCCTAATTATTAAAGCAGTAAAAACTTGCTTTCTAAGCTTTACATCTCCCTCTTTAACAGAAACTTTTATTAAATCACCAACTCCTGCTTTTGGTTGTCTTCCTCTTACTCCCTTATATCCTTTAACCGAAATTATTTGTAAAAGTTTAGCTCCAGTATTATCTACACAAGGTATATAAGTTCCTACATTTAATGCTTTTGTTACTCTAGCACTTACAGGTTTCATCCTTCTTCACCTCTTTTTAAAATTTGCAATACAACAAAATGTTTTGTTTTGCTTAATGGTCTAGTTTCTCCAACATATACCAAATCACCTTCTTTTGCGTTTATGCAAGGAGGATTATGAGCATAAATTTTGCTTCTTCTTCTTTCATATCTTTCAAACTTTGGAACCCAATGCAAATAATCAATTCTTACTACAGCAGTTTTTATAGGCTTAGCACTTACAACTATACCCTTCAAAACTTGACCTCTAATTTTTATATGACCATGCCAAGGACATTTTGGATCATTGCAAGTAGAGCTAGGTGGTTCTATCCAATCAATTCCTATATTATTGTGTTTTGCTTTTTTTCTTGCCATAAATTATCACTTTAGATTAAGATATTTTAAGTTATTTCTTTTTTAAATTTTTACCATTTTGGAAACTTTTTCTTAATTCTATCTTCTGGTCTTCCTACCAAAATTTTTCCATCAACCTCAACTTTTGTACCATCAGGCAAAACAAATATAAAAATACAATCTTTTTTTGCAATTTTTTTCTCTCTTCCATCTCTTTCATCTTCTATTATAAGCATGTTATAAGTTTCATCAACAACTTTTCCTCTAATTTTTTCCTGAAGTTTGTTCTTACATTTTTTCACAAAAACTTTCAATCCAATTAATTCATGTCTTACCAAATTTTTTGGTGTAATAGGCATGAAAAAATTTTAGAAAGATAAATTAAATAATTTCAATTTGATCTTCTCTATATCCCATTTTAACAAGGATATCCTTAATTTTTGCTCTATGATCTCCTTGTAATTCCAAATGATTTTCTTTATAAGTTCCTCCACAAGCAAGCTTTGATTTAAGCTCAGAAAGAACTTCTTTTGGCTTATCAGTAATTCCCTCAATTATTGTCATTGGCTTACCATATCTTCTCTTTTCAACAAAAACTCTTATTTTTTGTTTTTCTTTCTCTAGAATATCACAAACACATAAATCTTTTGGCAATCCACATTTTGGACAAATCTCTACCATCTCTAACCTCCTAGCTTCTTTCTTTCATTTAAAACTGTTAAAATTCTTGCAATACTTTTCTTTATACTTCTAATCTTTCCAGGATTTTTAATTGGTCTTCCCATTTTAACATTAGCAAGTTCTTTCATTAGCTCTAATTTTAATTCTCTCAATTTCTTATTTAATTCTTCCGTTTTCATTTTTCTAATGTCTTTTATTTTCAATGCCATTTTATTCCTCCAATTTTTCTAATTCAATTTCTTTTGGAGCTTCTTTCATAATTCTAACTTCAACTCCAACTACACCAGGCTTAAGCATAGCTTGAGCCCTTCCAATTTGAACATATCTTTCAGCATATTCCCCGCTAACAGCAATAAAACCTCTTTTAAATTTTTGAAATCTGGATCTTTGTTTTCCAGCAAGCTTTCCTCCAACTTTAATCAAAGCTCCTATTGCTCCAGCTTCCATAATTTTTTCTAAATAATAATTGCAAACTTTTTTAAAATGAATTCCTCTTTCTAAAGCTTTTGCAATTTTATAAGCAATTATATTAGCATCTAACATTGAATTTTCAACTTCTCTTATATCGAAAATTGGATTTTCAAATCCAAATTTTTCTTTTATTTCTTCAGCTAATTGTTGTAAAAATCTTTTCCTTCCAACAAATAAATTTGGCCTTTCAACATAAACTATTATTCTTGTTCCTAATGGTGTTCTTTCTACCTCACTATGACTATAAAAACCTCTTTTAAATTTTTCTTTTAAAAATTCCTCTAACAAAGCTCTTTTCTTTCCTTTTTCAACAAAAAGCTTTTCTATTGCCATTATCTTTCACCCAATATAATAATTAAATGAGTAGATTTACCTCTTCTATTCGCAAATTTAGCTCTTGTTTTTCCTAAAATTAAAGTCTCTCCTTTATCAGCTTTAATTAATTTTATGAAAAGCTTTTTTTCGTCCATATCTTTCTTTAAAGCGTTTGCTTTAGCAGATTTAAGTAAATTCAAAATTGTTTTTGTTGTTTTTGTATAATATTTTCCATTAATACTAACTCTTTGATTCAATAAATCATTTAAAAATTTCTCAGCTTTTTCAACTTTCATTCCTTTTAATTTTTTTGTTAGAACTAAAGCATGTTTCAAAGATACTCTTGCATTTCTGAGGATTGCTCTAGCTTCCTTCATAAATTTCACTTCTTGCTTGCAACAAACTTAGAACCTCTTGTAGCTCCTATACCAGGAGCAGAATGTTTAACTTCTTTAATTGGAATT
>NJEA01000025.1 GCA_002254545.1 Candidatus Aenigmarchaeota archaeon ex4484_224 | reverse complement strand
TAGTTTTGATAGTTCTTGGAATAGTTGGATTTTTCCTATTCTTCCCTTTTCAAAAAGAGACAAAGTTTAAAACTATTAAAAGAGTTGTTACGATGAATGTTTTTGGTACTGAATATCAGCCAAATTCTTTTGGAACTGTTTTTGTTAGCTTATTGGAAGATGGAGTTCCTATAGAAAATGCATCTTGCTATTTAGATATTTATTATCCTAATAAAACTAAATGGATTAGCAATGCTTTAATGAGTTATCATGAAAATGGTTTGCATTATTATGATATTTTTACTCCAGATACAGAAGGAGTTTACATGATTAATGTTTTGTGCCAATACTATACAACCTTAGAAATATATCCTATAACTTCTAGAAACATTTTGGATGGTTTTGAGAATGGAAGCATTTATTTAACTCATACAAAGGATGGTATTTATTATACTGTAACTGAAGAACCAGAAAAGCTTGATGTTAGATTTATTACAGATCCAGTCTCAATACCTGAAAATGCAACTTCCCTAGATTTAATAATAGTTTCAAGAACTAGTTCAAACGAGAAGTTCTATTTTGATATATGGGATGATGAAGCTAAGGTATGGAGGAGGTTGCCAAACTATTTAACTTATACTAATAATTTCTTCGTTACGATTTCAAACAACATTCCTAAAGAATGGTGGCCTTCAATAATAAGGAATGATGGAACAATTTTATTTAGAATTAAGAATGTTCAATCTTCAGCTCCAAATAGAGAAAAAGTTGATATTGATTATATTGCATTTGTTTTTAGTTATAAAGCATCAACATTTTTAGAGAATTTGAGGGGTAGTGGAGAAATTCATATATCCAAAATAAAAGTTAATGCCACAGTAACTTTACCTGCGAAATGGGAAATAAACGTTTTTGGGACAGAATATTCACCTGGGGATGAGGGAAGAGTTTTTCTCCAGCTACTTAGAAATCATGAGCCTGTTAATAATTCTTTGTGTGTTATAGATATTTATTGGCCTAATAAAACAGTTTTTATAAAGGAAGCTCCAATGTTTTATTTGGAAGGTTCTAAAGGTTTATACTATTTTGATTTTCTAGCTCCTGAAGAACAAGGAATTTATATGCTTAGCGTTCAATGCTTTTACATTGTTGAAAAAACTTTTGATTATTGTGATGAAGTTGATATAAATAAGGGAATGCATGTTTGGGGAACTTATCAAGATACGTGGGAAGATGATGGAAAATATCTAATAATTGCTGAATCAGACCTTACTGGTTATAAATTAGATGTTAGATTTTACTTTTACAATATTTCCACGCCTTCAAATTATACTGGAATGACAATATTCTGGAGTGGTAAATGGACTAGTAGTGAGGAATACTTAAACATTCAGGCATATGATTGGTGTAATGATGATTGGTTTTCTGCTTTTGACAACAAAGTAACTTCTTATACTCCTACTGTTAGCAACTTTTTGTCAAAAGATGAATATAATGTTTCTTGTTTAGTTTCTCCCGAAGGGACTGTAATCATAAGGTTTACTGATTCAAATCCTAGTGAGCATACTAAAAGGGGATACTTCTATACAGATTATATAGATGTTCAAATGAACTACTTAACTTTGGCTCAGGTTGAAGCTATAAGGGGTGGTGGAGAGATTCATGTATCTTATAAAAAAGCAGTTATAGAACCTAGTGAAAATCCAGAGATTAAAATAATAAGTTGATTTTAAAAATTAATTTATGAAAAAGATGTTTTTGATTTTTTTAGTGCTCATCCCTATTGTATTTTCAAAAATTTACATGCCGAATGAAAATATAACGATTTATGTTGAGCTTAGCGATTATAGAGGAAATCCTATAGAAAATGCTAACTGTACTGCAAAGATATATTCCCCAAATTTGGATTTGGTTTATAATTTAAGCTTAGAGTATAATGATGAGATTGGTTGTTATTACTCTAGCTTTTTAGCTCCTAGCGATTATGGAACTTATTTGGAAGTTGTTAACTGTAGTTTTGAGATTTTTGGTAAAAGGAAAAGTTTGGTTTCTAGAAATACTTTTGTAGTTACTAGTGGATTTGATTTTGTTAACAAAATTGTTCAGAATGCTTCTTTAAACATTAGCTTAAACATTACTGGTAACATTACTCAAGCTTTAGAGGAAGGATTTAGCAATATTAATAGTTCTATGTATGCTCAATATGAAGATTTGATTGGTTTATTACTAGCTTTGCATTCAACACCAAATACTAGCAAGAGATGTATATCTAAAAATTTGTTAGAAATTGAAAAAATTGCTTACTGGAATGTTAATGGTAAAATTATTCCTATAAGGAAGTATGAATACGTTGTTTGTAGATGTGAAAACGATGATTGTGTTGTTGGGGAATCTTTTAATCCATTATTCCTTCTTGTTATACTCGTTCCATTAATTTTTATAATTTACAAATTCAAAAAATGATTATGAGAATTTTGGGCATAATAATGCTTATCCTTCTTTTTTCCAGTCTTGCTCTTTCTCTAGAAGTAACTAGAAAGTATTGTAGGAATAATACTTTAGTAATTGAAAGGGTCGGATATTGGAAAGTTAATAATAAGGTGTATAACATTACAAAAACTGAAGAAATATATTGTGAATTTGGATGCGAAGAGAAGGGGGATAATGCATATTGTTTACCTCCTCCAGAGAAGGCTAGCCTTTATAGTTTTGGGATATTGGCTGGAATTTTAATTCTAATATCGGTACTGTATTGGTGGTTGAAATGAGGGAGCTATTTGCTCTTGCATTTTTGTTCATTCTTCTTGGATTATTGAATTACATAAATTTATTACCTAGTTATTTTGATATTGAATTAGGGAGAACGTTTTTGATTGTAGGAATAATAATAGTATTGATTGCGGGGATAATGCATGGATAAAGAAGAATTGCTTAAAAAAATCGAAGATGAAGCATACAGGTTACAGGGGGCAGTCTTTCCACTTTTAGCTTTACCAGTAATTCCTGAAAAGTTAAAAGAAAAGATATATGAAAAAATAAGGGAAAGGAGTGCTAAACTTGTCGGATATCTTAGCGAGTTTTTGGTTCTCGAGTCTCTTTCGGCTTAACATATTTTTCATAAAACTCTTTCATCAATTCTGCCATTGGAACTTTTAACTTTCCTAAAGCATATGCAAAGAAAAAATAATTCAGTATTGACCTCACTATTTCGCTTATTGTTAGTTTTGACCTTATACTTAGTTGTTGTAAAAAGCTATACATTTCTTTATTTACTCTTATGGATATTGTTTTTTCTCTCATAATAGTAATGTATTACAAACTTTTTTAAGGGGTTGCACTAATCACTAATCAGGTGAAAAATATGGTCAAAACTCGTGAATATGCTCAAGAAAAATGGAAGACAAAAACGACAGTAGGATTCAGAAAGAGATGGAAGAAAAATGCTACTAGCGATACTGCAACTGAAAACTACATAAACGGATTAGCAAGTTTCTTAGGTATCGACCCAAAATATGTTAGAGATGAAGCTGAATTAAGAAACAAGGGTATTGAAGCAGTTGATGTTGAAGCGGTAGTCAGGAAATTTGACCCAGAGAAATGGTACAATAATTTAAGAGAAGCAATCATTGGCGAGTAGCCTTCTTTTAATTTTTTTTGTAGTACAAAATTTTTTAGTTAATTTCTAGTTATATCAATTATGCCAGAGGAAAAAAGAGAAAAAACATTAGTAGAAATGTTAGCTCCATATTTTAAGAGGTTGGAAGAAAAGATAAAAGAGGCTATTGAAAAGAAAAAAGCTGAAAAAGCAGCTCCAGGGCCATTCATGGGTAAAGGATTCATAGTTGTTACTAGAGCTGAGCCAGAAAAATATACTTTAGATGTTACTGGTATAGGGAGAACATTAAAAGGAAAAATAATGAATGAACTTGGAGAGATTAAAGACCTAAGGGGAAGAATACTAGTAGTTGAAGTAGTACCAGAATAACTAAAGTATATCCATTAATTTTTTTAAGTTAGCTCTTATTCTATCTCTATGTTTTTCAATAAAATTCTTTGCTAATTTTTCAGCTTCTTTACTAGAATATCCTATATATTCAAAAAATTCTTTAACTAATTTTTCTAGCTTTTTTTCTACTTCCTTTCCTCTTTTTTTTAACTCATCTTCTTTTATAGTTTCATACGCTTTTTTGATGAGTTTTTTAATAGTCCCAAGTACCATGATTTAATTATGGAGAGCATTAAAAAAATAGTTTCTGAAATTTTGGAAAAATTTATTTCTGAAGATAAAGAGGTGAAAATGGAAATTAGAAAATTGAAAAATGGGATTTATGAAATTAAGCTAGAAGAAATTGTAGGGTTCCGTTAACTTACGGTTGATGCAGTTTCACACCAGCCGCAAGTTAACTTCCCTCCTCCCTCATTGGTTGTCCTCGTCATCGTCGGGCTATCTGGGGGAACCCAAGCTCCCTTCATCTTCAGTAAGTTTAAACAAGCTAACACATCTCTATTTAGCTCTAAACCACAATTCTTACATTTCATGACCCTATGCCCATTCGGTTCTACTTTACAACCACATATCGGGCATAGGGATGAAATAAGTCTAGCATTTAAATATTTAAAGATTTAATTAACAACCATTAAGTTAACAGAGCCTGTATAACGAAACTTTTATTATGAATCAATTCTAAATTAAAATATGGAAATAATAACTAGAGAAGAATTAAAAAGCATAGAAGAAAGGAAAAGAGAGATAAAAGAGAGAATTAGAAGAGCTATTGAAAAGCTTGAAAAGGAACTAGGGCCAATACAAGCAAGATTTATTGAGAGATATGTTAAGGGGTTGGCTAGATTTATTGCAGGTTCCCCAGAAGAAAAACCAGAGGAAAGAGAACTAGAAAAACTAGTAGTTGAGGCTGAATTGCTAGAGAAAATGCCAAAATTGAGAGAAATGGCACAAAGATGGTTAAAACAACTTAGAGAAGCAATAATAGGTGAGAAATTATGAAGGAAGAGACAAAGAAAGAAGAAAAGAAGAAAGTTGATGTTGAAATAATAAAAGATTATATGAGTACATGGGAAACCGCAATATTTTTCAAAATGGAACATCTAAAAAAGTTAATTAGGGATAAAGACTGGGATACTGCAAGTTATGTAGCATCATCTATAACTAGAGACTTGTCCAAATTAAGAGCTTTAGAGTTGATACTTCCCCCAGAGGAGGAATAACAATGAAAAAGATAAGTAAAGTAGTTAGAATAAAACTAAAGCATGAACCAGATGGAGTACTTGTTACTCTATTCAACCCAGAACCTATTTTTTTGGGAAAATTTCATCAATTTTCATTAAATTCTAGAGAAAAAAAGAAACCTTTTGAAAAAGAGTACATGCTTGGTGAAGAAATAATCGATTTTTATGAACCAGTAGACCTTAGAGCATTAATACTAGAAACTAGAAAACTAGGAATAAGGAAATTAAATTTGGACGTTCTATAATATTTATGGAGTTAGAAAGATTTTCTGGAAAGGAAATAGATGAATTAATAGAGAAGATAATTGATATTTGTTTAACAAAATCCTTAATGGATAAAAGGTTTAGCTATTTAGTCTATGATTTAAGGGAAATTAAAAGATATAGAAGGCTTAAAGATAAGAAGAGGATGTTAAAAAAGTTCTTGGAACAAAACAAATTTTTATCTAAAGAACTAAATATTAATGGTGGAAATGGTGGATGAAAATTTAGCAAGAGAGGTTGGTTTGGACACCTATGATTTTCTACTGTTCTTCACCAAAGCTGGTAACAATTCTTTCGGTTATGAAGATTGTAGAATCATTGAGAAAGTTGCATTATACATTTATTTGTTTGTTTCTAGGATTTCTGAAATAACAAAATATTTTGGTTATGACAATTCTGAACTCCTTGAATTTATTAGGAAGAAGCTTAGAGAAATAGAAAGGGTAAAAACGCCGAAAAAGAAGTTTGAAAAAGTAAATCAAATAATAGATAAATGTTTGGAATATGGAATAGATCCTCTATAAGACTTCGCTCAATTTTCTGTAACTAGCAGCTTTCAGTAATTCTTCAGTCCACCTTTCAACTTCCTTTTCTGCGGCCTCTTTTCCTCTCCTAATTTCTAGCCATTGAATAACGGGATGCTTACTAATGTAAAACTTTAATTGTTCAATATCTTTCTCCAATTCTTTTTTAGGAACTCCTTTTTCAATTTTTTCAACTATATCAACAAATTTGTTAACAATTTTCTTTTCAATTTCCTCTCTATAATCCATGATTTTGTTTGGGAGTAATAAAAAATTAAAGTTTGTTTTACAATTTTAATTGCATGGGCGAATATGCAAAAATACTTGTTAGGAAATGTTGTTTAAAAGAATTGGATATAGAAGATATACTTTTGCTATGTTATTTAGAAGGAATTAGATTTAGCTTTTTTGAAGAAATTCTAGAATGCTATGGAGAAAAGGTTTTAGATTCCGAGAAAATTAGAGAGTGATTAGAGAGTGCTTAAAGGATGTATGGAAATGGAATAAAGTAAATTTTGAAGGAATGAATAAAGAAGATATTGAAGAATTTATTCATCAAGAATTTTGGAGAAACTTTTTGTGGAGAATTTCAAACTTTAAAATTATAATTTATTCTGACTTATTAAAAGAAAAAGATTTAAAAGAGTATGGAATTGAGAATTACTTAAAGATTTCTGA
>NJEA01000024.1 GCA_002254545.1 Candidatus Aenigmarchaeota archaeon ex4484_224 | reverse complement strand
ACTTCCCGTAGCGCCCAATACCCCCACTTTTATCTTCTCTGTCATCTTATATACGCACCCCGAATAGAAGATTCACAGTAATAAATAAAAGTAAAAAATTAATGAGTTCCAATAACAATAAATAAAATATGAAAAGTAAATTTCGTCCAGAAATAGTTTCTGACTATTTAAAAGGAATAAAAATGATCGATATATCAAAAAAATGGGGAATATCACAGATTAGAATCAGATATCATTTAAAAAAATTAGGAATACCTCCACGAATAAAAAGACCGTCAGAAAATAAAATTCTACAATTTTTGGAAGAATATAAAAGTGGTAAGAAAAAATAAAAGAAATAGAAGAAAAATTTCATGTTTCTTCCTCTACGATTTGGAAATATGCGAAAAAATATAACGTTCAAAGAACTAAAGAAGAAACAATAGAAATTTTAAGAAAATGGGCAAAACTAAGATGGAAAGATCCAAATGAAAGAAAACGAATATCGAAATTGCTTAAAGGAAGAAAATTTTCGGAGGAAACATTAACAAAAATGAGATACGCAAAAGGATGTTACAAAATACCTGAAAAAATGACAAAAGAGTTAGCATACATAATTGGAGTATGCTTAGGTGATGCTTCTGTTTTAAAGGCAACCTACTTCAATAAAAATGGTTATAAATATGAAAAGTATGTTCTAAGTTTAACTGTGAAAGACAAAGATTTTCTACTAAAATTTAAAAATTACTTGGAAAAAGTTTTTTGTCTTTCAAATTTGAAAATCTCCAGAGTATTTGTCAAGAAATTCAAAAAATATTATTATAACGTCAGAGTTCAGAAAAAAGAAGTAGTAGAATTTGTTTTAAATAAAGTAACCAATTTAAATTGGATTGAAAATCTCCCTAAAGAATATAAGAAAGAAATATTAAGAGGTATGTTTGATAGCGATGGATCAGTGAGTATAGATAAACATAAAGGAAAACCAGTTTTAGTTATTAGATTTGGAAATTATAAGTATCCTGAAACTTTTGAAAAATTAATCAATTTCTTTGAATTAAAATATAGGAAATATAAGAAAGAAAAAATTATTCTTTTTCACTTTGTTGGTGAAAAAGCTTTACATTTTTACAATCTTTTAGGTGAATTTACTATTAAAAGAAAAGATAAAATAGTTAAAGACTATTTGAAACTTAGAGGAGGTGGAAAGAATGAGTTTATGGGAAACTAAAATTCGACCCATGCTTGCCTATCCTTCAAAACCGTTCAACTCTAGAGATTGGATCTTCGAGGTCAAAATTTCTTAGCTATTATAGCTAAGAAATGACCAAATTCGATGGTACTAGATCAATAACTTACATAGATGTGGAAAATCAAAAAGTTAGACTATTAAACAGAAGAATGATTTTTTTCGAAAATAGATATCCTGAATTGAAAGATATTTGGAAAAATGTAAAAGCAAAAAAAGTTATTTTGGATGGAGAACTTGTAATTTTTGAAAAAGGAAAGCCAAATTTTTATTTGTTGGAAGAAAGAGAGCATGTTGATAGTAAATTAAGAATTGAAATTCTTTCAAAAATGCATCCTGCTGTTTTAGTTGTTTTTGATATTTTGTATAAAGATGGAAAAGATTTAACTTCTTTACCATTAATCCAAAGAAAGAAAATTCTTGAAGAAACAATTAAAGAAAGCGAAAATTTAATCTTAAGCAATTACATTTTTGAAAATGGAATTGAATTTTTTGAAGAAGTTAAGAAAAGAGGACTAGAAGGAATAATGGCAAAGAAAATAGACAGTCCTTACTTAATTGGTAAAAGATCGAAATGTTGGCTTAAAATAAAAGCTTTGAAAACAATCGATGCAATAATTTGTGGTTTTACAAGAGGTGAAGGCAAAAGAGAAAAATATTTTGGTGCCTTGCTTTTGGGAGTTTATGAAAATGGAAAGTTAAGATATATAGGAAGAGTTGGAACTGGAAATTGGAGTGAAGAAAAGTTAAAAAATTTAAAAGAAATTCTTGAAAAAATTAAAACTGATAAAAATCCTTTTGATGTATTTGAAGAAGAAAAATCAATAATAGAAAAAACAACATTTGTAAAACCTAAGCTTGTAGCTGAAATTGAATTTTTAGAATTAACAAAAGATAAAAAATTAAGAGCTCCTAGCTTTAAGAGATTAAGATTTGATAAAGATGTAAAAGAATGTAGGTTAGAAGAGTATGAAGCTTGAAAATGAAATTAAGGAATTGAAAAATGATGCAAAAAAATACTTTCAAAGAAGAATTGTAGTTTTATCTAGCTCTGAAAATAGAATTAATAGCTTAATAAAAATTTTAAGAAATGGAATTGAAAGGAATGAAAATTTGCTTCTTGTTCATGATTTAGATGAAAAAGGAAAAAAAATTGAAAGAGAAATTAAAAAGAAATTTAAGAATGTTAGAGTAATTACTTTTGATAAATCTTCAAAAATTCTTGGATTAACTTTTGATAATTTGTTAATAGATTTAAGACATAATTTACACCCAGATGATTTGGGAAGAATTTTGGAAACTATTAAAGGAAATGGTTTAATTTTTATTTTAATTCCAAGTTTAAACGAAATTGAAAACTGGAGAACTAGATTTGATGAAATGTTAATAGCTTATCCATTAACAATCTTTGATATAAAACCAAACTTTCAAAAAAGATTGATTAAAAAATTTTTTGAAAACATTTTTATTACAATTGTTGATTTAGAAAAAGAAAAAATCTTGAAAGAAGCTAAGAAATTTAAAGGAAGAAAGTTTGAAAGAAGAAAAATTAGATATCCAAAAAATACAAAAATTCCAAAAAGAATTTTTAATCTTTGTTTAACTCAAGATCAATCAAAAATTTTATTTGGGTTAGAAAAATTTTGGGATATCAATGAAAAATCATCTTTTATCTTAAGAGCAAATAGAGGGAGAGGAAAATCAGCAGTAATTGGAATTTTTCTATCTTATGTAGTTTGGCAATTTTCAAAAACAGCAAAACAATTAGCAATAGGGGTAACAAGTCCTGAAAAAGAAAATAGTCAAATTGTTTTTGAATTTTTGAAAAAAGGTTTGGAAAAAATTGGATTGAAATATAAGGAAAATAAAGATGAAGGAATTGTTGAATTGTTTAAAGGAAGAATTAGAATTGAATATAAAAAGCCAATAAGAATAATCGATAGATATTATGATTTAGTTGTTGTTGATGAAGCTGCAGGAATTCCAATTTCTTTTCTTTATAGAATTATTAAAAAATTCAGAAAAACAATTTTTTCTTCTACAATCCATGGATACGAAGGAGCTGGAAGAGGATTTTCAATCAAATTTTTAAAGGGAATTAAAAAAGAAAATTTGGCAAAAATATTTGAAGATGAAATGAAAGAACCAATTAGATATGCTGAAAATGATCCTGTAGAAGAATTTTTATTCGATGTTTTACTTTTGGATGCTGAACCACCTTTACTAACAAAAAATGATTTCTTGGATATATCTTTTGGGAAGCTTAAGTATGAAAAAATTGATTTAGAAAAATGGATATCTGAAAAGGAAAAAGAAATGAAAGAATTTTTTGGAATTTATATTTTTGCTCATTATAGAAATAGACCAAAAGACTTAGCTTTGCTTTTAAATTCCCCTTTACATTTTCCAAGAGCAATTAAAACAATTGAAGGAAAAGTAGTTAATGCTATGCATTTAGCTGTTGAGGGAAATTTATCTGAAGAAATAATAGAAAGGGTTTTTCAAAGAGAAAAACCAAAAGGTCATGTAATCCCTTTAGTTTTAGCAAGACATTATAGAATAAAAGAAATTGGATATCTAAAAGGAATAAGAATTGTTAGAATTGCAAGCCATCCAGATGCTATGTCAATGGGAATTGGAAGCTTTGCTCTAAAGCAACTTGAAAAAGAAGCTAAAGAAATGAAAATGGATTGGATTGGAACAAGCTTTGGAGCAACTTCCCAATTGCTAAACTTTTGGATTAAAAATGGTTTTATTCCTTTGCATATTTCTTTAGAAAGGAATACTGTGAGTGGGGAATATAGTGTAATTTTAGTAAAACCATTAAGCAATAAAGCAAAAGAATTGATTAAAAGGATTAACTATGAATTTAAGTTAAGATTGCTTGGAAGTTTAATGGATGTACATTTTGACATAGATATAGAAATTCCATTGTTTTTCTTTAAACCTTTCTTTAAACATAAACCTCATTTTTCATTGCAATTCACAGAGGATCAAAAGAGAAGAATGGAAGCTTTTTTAAAAAGTGTTTTACCTTATGAAAGTGCTGCAGATGTTTGTAGAGAATTAGCAAAATATTATTTTTTGAATACTGAAGAAAGACCAAAATTAAATGAACTTGAAGAAAAAATTATAATTCAAAAAAGCTTTTTAGTTAAAAGTTGGAAAACTATTTCAAAAAACTTGGAGATTGAAACAAGAAAAATAATTGAAAAATTTAGAGAAATAATGAAAAAACTTTGGAATTTCTATGTGAGAAAATGAAAAAGTTATTCTTTGCTAAAGAGTACAAGAAAAAATTGGAAGGGGGAAAAAAGAAAATGACAATTAGAAAGGGATATCCCAAATTTAAGGAAGGTCAAGAAGTTGAAATTTATGCTGGAAATGAGAAAATTGGAAATGCAAAAATAACAAAAATTAAAGTAAAAAAATTTTCTGAAATTACAAATGATGAAATAATAAAAGATGGATTTAAAAGCAAAACAAAGCTTAAAAAAGCTTTAAGAAAACATTACAAAACAGTTAAAGCGAACGATATTTTTACTTTAATTGAATTTGAATTTAAATCAAAAAATAAAAGTAAAGAAGAAAAATAAAATTTATGGTAAAAAGGAAAAAAGTTAAGTCTAAAAGAAAAATTAAATATCCAAAATATTTTGTTGCTTCAATAATTCTGTTTATAATTTCAATTGGAATTTTATTGTTTTCTGTAATTACCTATAACCCTTCTATAATTCAAAATACTTCATTAAAAAAAATTGCATTTCCTGAACTATCAACTTCTGGATATACAAAAGTTAATGTTGATGCTGAAGTTATTGGAAATGCAGGAATTGTAATTTTGAGAAGTAAATGTTATAGAATTGTTGCTTATACTCAAGCAATGCAAGCAGAATCTATTAAAAAGGGATTAGAAGGAAAAATTGATTTTAGACCTACAGTTCATGATATAATAGTTTCTATCTTTAAAGATCTTGGAATTAAAGTTTTGATGTTAAAAGTTAACGATGTTGTTAACCATACATATGTTGGAAATTTGATAATTCAGCAAGGAAATAAAATTTTAAGTTTGGATATAAGGCCAAGCGACGGCACTGCTATAGCAGTAAGAGTTAATGCTCCAATTTACATTAAAAATGAAGTCCTAGAAAAATATGGAGAAAGAATTTGTTAACCTAAAGTTTTTTCAACTTCCTTCTTTAATTGTTCAACTTCTTTCAAAGCATTTCTAGCAGCTTTCTTTAAAGCTGTTATCGGAGAACCTTTTTCAACTTTTACCCAAAGCTTTGGATTTTCCAACAAGGGATGTTCTTGAAAATCTGCAGCTTCTAAAACGTTTTCATCTTTAAACAAAAATTCTCTTAGAACATTTGTCAAAGTAAAGCTTTCATCTTTAAATTCTAACAACAGAGTTTTATCATCTTTCTTAACCACTGATATCTCCATGAAATTTGATATTTTCATTATAATTTAAAAAGATATCTATAGTATTGAAATTTCTATCAAAGTTTTTCCTGTTAAAGAATCGATTCCTTTATTTTCAATTTTAATTTGAAAATTACCTGGTGGAATCCTTAAAGAATTTTTAAACTGGATAAAATTAAATGGAATAATTCCTCTAATTTTTCTTCCTTGCTTAGAATTAATCTTAACTTCTTCAAAAACAGTTTTAGATTTTGGACTTGCCAAGATTAAATAAGTTGAAGGGGAAGAAGAAATTGTATCTGTTTTTCCGCTAGAGATTAATTTTTTTCTTGTGAATTCATATAAAGCTTTTATTTGATCTTGAGTTAAAGAAGTGTTGAAAATCATAACTTCGTCGATTGTACCATTAAAATATTGTTTGTTATCATTTCTATTGCCAATTCTTATTGGGGTAGTCGTAGAAGTTATTGGAGCTTGTTGTACTTTTTGATTTACTAGTTCACCATTAATAAAAACTTTAACTATATCTCCGTCTGCTGTGGCTCCAACAAAATACCATTTATGAAGATTGATTTGAGACCCACTTACCATAGTGTAAACAGACCCATTTCCTACACTTACTTCTAAACGATTAGATGGTGTTGGAATAATTCTTAATTGATATCTAGTTCCTCCACCATTTCCATGCTCTATAATACTTTGATATGCGGATGAATATCCATTTAATCTTATCCATGCTATCATTGTTATTTTAGAAGGATTTAGAGAAGTTGAATTTTCTACTTCTATGTAATCATCTATTCCATCAAACTTAATTGCTTTTCCAGATATACCATTAACTCTTTTTGGACAATTATAAACTATAATCCCAAGTATAATTTCCAGAATTGTCATCAAAAGTTAAGTAAAGGACTAAATTTTTTGGATTGATTGGTAGAGAATAAATTTCCCAATCATTTCCTTCAGCTTTTCCTTCCAAATAAAAGTTCTTTAAACTTTTTGAATACTTATGCCAAGCTAAAGAATTTTCTAAAACATATTTTCCACTTTCAACATAGCAGTTAGAACTACAATTCCAATTTTCACTAGCATTTTCATTTTCTTTATAAAAATTAAAATAATCTAAGAACTTTGGATTTTCTTCTAAATAAACTCTTCCAATTTTTCCACTAATTTTTAAATCAGAAGTTAAATCATAATCAAAGTATATCCAATTTGTTTTATTATCAACAAAAATTGGAACTTTTGTTGTCAAATAAATCGTTCTTTTTGAACCTTCTGCTTCGCTAGCAACTTCTTGAATAGTTGAATAAATCGTTTCCAAATTTGTGATAGAAGAATCCATTGTTGAAGAATCCTGAAATCTGTTTATCATTGGAACTACATAAGTATAAGCAATTGCAATGGAGATAACAACTATTAAAAAAACTAGAATGAATGATAAAAAAACTGAAATTCCTTTCATAAATTTAATTTATTTAATTTAGGATAAAATTTCTATGCCAATTTTAGTATATCCATTTTGATTTTCTAAATTGACAATTTTAATTTCATGTTTTCCTTTTCCAATTCTAATTACTTTATTTTCAAAAATTATATTCTGCAAAGGAATCACAAAATTTATTCTTTTTGATTTCGAAAATACTCCTACAC
>NJEA01000010.1 GCA_002254545.1 Candidatus Aenigmarchaeota archaeon ex4484_224 | reverse complement strand
AATGAAACTTCAAAACTTCACAAAATAATTTTGGAAAATAAAGGTCCGGTTTCCTTTAAAATAACAAGTGTTGATTATATTTATACCAATGGAATTGAAAGAAAAGATATTAATTTTATTTTGGCTACTGGATCTCAACTTCAAGAGCTAGATATAGCAAATGTAACTCCAGGCTTTGTAAAGTTTAGAGTAAATACAGAATGTCCAAATTTGGCTATCGAAAAATCTGTATAGTGAGAAAATGAAAGGAATTTCTCCACTCATATCGATTGTCCTTATAATAGCAATTGCTGTTGCTGTTGCTGGAATTGTTTCAACATGGATAATTGGATATACTAAATCTACAACTTCAAAAATTTCTCAACAATCTGGAAAACAGATAAATTGCTTGTATGCAGATTTAAGCTTTGGAACAGTAACTCATTGCACTTATAATTCCCAAGATTACTTATATGGAACCATTAGAAATTCTGGAAATGTTGATTTAAGCAATATTTCTATTCAAATAATTTATTCAGATTATTCACTCCAAACAATTAATCTTTGTCAAGTAGGAAATAAAATTGTTGAATGTTCTTCTTCAAATTTAACAATCCCTCAAGGAAATCAAATAGCATTTAATGTTTCAACAACTTCTTCAAACTATGACAAAGTTCTAGTTATTAGCAAAGATTGTCCTGATAAAGGAGATTCTCTAGAAGCTTCTTATATAGAGGAATGCTAAAGAGCTAAGAAAATTACAAGCATTCCTATTGTTATCATTATTAAGCTATGCTTAATTCCAGCAATAATTGCTCCTTCAGACATCTTTCCTACCATTAAACCTGCGAATCCCGCCTGTATTAAAATTAAATTTCTAAATAAGATTTTAAATTCTGAAGCAACTAGCTCCAAATTTCCCTGACCTGGAAATCCTCCTTGTGTAAGACTTGGTATTAGAAACTTTTCTAAACCTACTACAATTCCCAAAAATACAAAGAAAATTAAATAACCAGTTATCATTTGCCCTTGTAAAAACATTTTTCTTTCTAATCTTAATCTTTCAATTTCTAAAGCTGCTTTACTTAAAGATTCAAAAGTTTCTACTAGTTTTCCTCCAAATTTATGCGTTTCTATAACAGAAGAAATTATTCTAGCTATTAATTTAGAATTTACTTCTTTCATGAAATTAGTAAAAACTTGATCTAAAGGAATTCCCCATTCCAATTGGGCAGACATTTTCTTGACATAGGGACTTAAAGCTTTGTAATCATTTTTAGAAACATACTTTATAGCTTCTGGAATTGTTAATCCTCCTCTAACTGCTTCTACAAAATCTCTTAAAAAGGCTGGGAAATTTTCTTCTATTTGTTTTTTCTTTATGTATTGGGTATATCTCCAAATTATAATTGGTGAAGCTAGAAGAAAAACCGCTAAAAAATAAATTAAAAATGAAATTCTTGGAAGAAATGAAAGATAAAGGTAAGAAACTAGAATAAGTAAAATTGAAAATACTGAAGAAATCAAAATAAGTAAAATTAATTTCTTTTCTTCTTTTCTCAACTTTCTTTTTAATAACTTCACATTTCAACCTCCATAGTTTTCAAAATTAGTAAGAAAATTATATTTATTGCTGGAATTATTCCATAAACTGCAACTTTTGTTAAATCTACTATGTTAAATCCTCCTATATTTGGCTGAACTATACTTAGAACTGCTAACAAAGAAATTATAAAAATTGGAGATGCTATAACTAATCCTGTATAAATTTCTGCGAAAGTTGATAGTTGTTGAATAAATCTTTGTCTTTTCGTTCTCCATTCAAATAAAGTTTGCTCCCCAACAGTTTTTAAATAAAAAGTTATGTTACCTCCTGCCTCTGTTGTTGTAACAATTCCTTCTAGAACTTGCCTTAATTTATCGCTTGGCGTTCTTTTAGCAACATTTTTCATTGCTGTTAAAGGATCTAGACCAAAAACTTCTATTCCAGTAACTATCTTTTCAAACTCTTTTGTAATTTCTCCATATTCTTTGAATTGAGAAATTAGTTTGAAAATTACATAGGGGGGTACTCCAGATTCTGCTATTGCTCCCATATGGGTTAAAACAAAAGGTAAATTAACTTCTATATCTACTCTTCTTGAATGCATTCTTTGGAAAGGATAAAAGAGCATAAACCCAAAAGTAAAAATCCCAATCATTATTGGAAGAAAAATCAAATACGCTATCTTAAGCAAGAAATTAACTTCCCAAACGTATGTAAATAAAAAAAACAAAACTACAAATGAAATTATGTAAGAAATTACTGAAACAAAAATTGAAAATGCAAAGTAACTTCTAAATGGAATTTTAATGTCAGCTTTAATTAAAGCATCTTTAACTTTTTTAAAAGATTCTGAGTATCTATCAGAAATCCATCCAAACAATGAAGTTGAAAATCCTATTAATTGCTCTTTCATTAATTAAATATTAGATTTTTGTTTTAATCAGTTTTAGCCCAAGTAAATCAATAATAGAAATTCTCCTTTCCAGCTTTCTTTCTTTAGGTTTGGGTATTTCTTTTGGTTTTTCCACTCTTTTCTCTTCTTTCACTTCTCCAATTTCTTTCAAAACTTTTTCTTTTTCTTTGTAATATCTATTTATCCACTTATTTACTTCATCAAAATCCCTAATTCCTTTTTGATATAGCCATTCTAAAACTTTTTTCCTATTTTCAATTTCTTTAAAAGCTTCTTTATAATTTTGACCAATACTTTCTGCAATTTTTCTCACAACAACACTTTCATTTATCTTCTTAAAAGTATCACTAACAGGATCCCACTTATAAACAAGATTTGGAATAACTTCTCCACTCTTTACATCTACAGATTTAATTTCAACAACTTGTTTTAATCTTCTAGCTCCTCCTTTTTCTTTATAATGACCCATTACCGCAACTACATCTAAACTTTCTAAAAGTTGAGGCGGTAAAGAAATTGGAGGACTAATCAATCTTTTGATTGCTGCTTCTAAAGAGCCTGCATGAAAAGTACTCATGCTAGCGTGTCCAGAAGACATTCCCTGAAACATAACATAAGCTTCCTTACCTCTAGTTTCTCCAACTATTACATAATCTGGATTTTGTCTAAATGATTCTTTAAGTAAATCAAACAAAGTTACTTCTCCATATTTTTCTCCTGTAGGCAAAGGAATTCCAAACCCAATTCTTGATAAGCTAGGGATCCAATGCTCATGTGGCAATCTTAATTCTCTTGTATCTTCTATGCTAACTATTTTTGCTTCTGGTCTTATAAAACAAGAAATTGAGTTTAAGAAAGATGTTTTACCAGTAGCTGTTCCTCCAACAATTAAAATAGATGCCCTATGCTCAATTATGTACCAAAAATAAGCCATTATCTCTGCATTTACAGTTCCTAAATAAATTTGATCGACTGGAGAAAATGGTCTTTCTGAGAACTTTCTGATTGTAAAAGTTGGCCCTTTTGTTGCTACATCGCTAGCTATTGTCGCAGCTACTCTTGAACCATCTGGCAAAGTAGCATCTAAAATTGGTTCTGCATAGCTAACGTATCTTCCACATCTTTCAGCAAGTTTTACAATAAATTGTCTTAATCTTTCAGTATCTTTAAACATAACATTTGTTTTTAAAGATCCAAAAATTCTATGAACAACATAAATCGGTATATTAACTCCATCACAGCTTATATCTTCTATGTTTGGATCGTTCATCAAAGGCTCGATTTCATTCAATCCAATAAAATCTCTATAAATATAATACATTATTTTGAGATATTCTATTGTTGTTAATGTCATTCCTAAATTTCTAAGAACTTGTTGAACTTTTTCTTCCAAATATTTTATTGCTTTCTCCCTATCTTTAGCTATTCCAAATCCAGTATCTATTATTTCTACCAAAGAAGATGAAATCTTTTCCAACTTTTCTTTTTCATCTTCTTTTAGCTCAGGTTCTAAAACTTCGTAAATCAAAAGTTTTTCTTTATCATTCCAATGTATATGAGCATAGCTAAATGGCTCAATTAAAGGATAAGAGATGTTAGTTTTTGTTATATCTTGAGGCCTTTTAATTTCAAAAATTCTTTTAGAACTTCCAATTTTAAAAACTGGAATATATTCTTTAATCTCTTCTGAACCAAACTCTCTTTTAATTAACTTTCTATAAAGAAGTCCTTTCAATTTCATTGTTTCTAAATATAATTTATTTTTTGAGTTTCAAATGCTTTTTCCTAACACTCTTTCCTGGTTGAGCAACTCCTAAAAACCTTGCACATTTTGGACAAAGCCTTAATTTTCTTTTGAAAGTATGAAATCTCTTTGGATCTATTTGCTTTCTTAAAATTGGATCATTAAGCAAGTTAAATCCTTTATAAACAACAAAAGTTTTATATCTTGGAACTAATCTTCCACATAAATCACATCTTATTCTATATTCGGATCCTCTTGATTTTGAGTGTTTGTACGTTCTTTTATATGGTGCAGTACTTATAGGCATTTTCTCACCAAAATAATTTTGATTTGTAGATTAATATACTATCCAATTAAATCTTTGATGGATTTAAAAGTTACTAATTCAAGCAATTTTGAAGGATTTGCTTCTTTTAACTTAAACTCATTCCCTCTTTCTTTAAACCTTTCAATTCCATTTTCTATCTTTGCTTGAGAAACTTCAAATTTATCGATTTCATTAATCTCTATAGGTAAAGAAATTAAGCCTGTTTTTGAATGAATTGAATAAGGAGCTCTTACTAAACCATTTTTCTTCATAGAGCTAGGATCCAACAAAATTTTATCTTCTCTTTTCTGTCTTTCAGAAATTTCGCTAGTTGTTAAATTTGGAATTTTTTTATCAACCTCTTTTTGAATTATTCTAACAAAATCTGAAAAAAGAGTAAAATAATTTTTTTCTCTTTTTCTTTCTGATTTTAATTTTAATGGAACGTAGCTTTCTGGAATTTTAAAATCTTTTATCCAAGACCAAACTTGAAATCCTCTTGATCCAGAAAATTTTATTTTTGGATTTAACTCTAAATTTTCCATAATTTCATAAACAACTCTTGTAACTTCTTTTACTTTTTCAAAAGGTACTAAAGAACCAGCATCTATATCTATAACTAACCAATCTGGCTTTTCTTTATTAATTTGATGAACACAAGGAATTATATCGATGCAATGAATATTTACAAAAAATTCCAAATCTTTCCAACTTTTTATTACAATTTTTTTACCTTTCCAATCCCTTCTAAAAAATCTTTTTTGTGTAAACAAACAATAAAATCCCACATGTCTATTTTTGCAAAATTCCAAAATTACATCTTTAACAATCGGATAATATTTTTTTGATTTGTAAACTATTAGCCAGGTTTTGTTTATTTTCTCTAAATCTTTTTCTATTTTTGGAAGAATTTTGGAAAAATATTCTCTTCCTTTTTCACTAGCAGAATATAAACCATTTTTAAAATTGATATATCCTAAGCTTATTAGTTGATTTAGAACTTCTTCAACTTCTTTTCTTTCTTTTATTTTCAAATCCCTTTCAACCTTTTCTTTTATATGGTTAAAATCTACAGCTTTTCCTTTAGGCTTCATCGAAAGCATTAGCAAAATATAATTTTGAAGAATTTCTTTTTTCACAAATCAAGATTAATTTTCTGTCATTTTTTATATTATCTTAAGATATTTCTATATAAATATAATTTTGGGTTACTATAAAATCATAAAACAATAATAACTCAATTTAAACTAACTTTGAAGTAGTATATCTTTTTATATTTTCTATGAACAACTATAATTATGGGAAGAAAACCTCCAGCAAAAAATCTGAATAAAGTTCATCATCTTCTAGAGGTAGTTCAACATACTGAAAGACTAAAAAAATATGTTCCAGTTCTTTACAATTTTGAAAAAAAACTGGAAAGAGGTAAAAACTTAACTCCTTACGAAGAAAAGAAAATTAGTTACATAGAGGACGAAATTAGACATTCGATAGAACTGCATGAAAGAGAAAATGTACCAGTGTACAAAGAAGAAGTAAAAAAAGAAATTGAAAAGTACATTGATGAGATAAAAGAAATGGGATATCCGTTAAAACTTTATGGGATAGCAGATTTTAAAGAGTATGTAAGAGCTTCCTATTCGATGGATGAATTGTTATTGATTAGAGACGCTCTTAAAGAACTTAAAAATGTGATAGAAAAACAAAACTGGACCAGGAGAATAATTATAGTAAAGTCTACGAGAAAGAAAATTTCTTTCATCTATAAAGTAGGGAATTTAGAAAAAGAGTACTCATATTCTTTAGAAAGAAAATAACTCCATCACTAAGTTATCTGTACACAACTTCATTTTTTTATATTTCTTTTCTAAATCCTTTTTACTTTCTATTACTTCTTTTAATTTTCCGAATAATTTAAAAATATCCAAGGTGCCACCATCTGTGTAAATATGCGAAGATGAAGGGTTTTCTTGGCTATTCAAAAACCTTTGATTAAGCAAAAACTTATATACAATCGATCTGTACACGATTGATCTATTCATATTGAGTTGAAGATAATCAATTTGTTCTTCATCTTTTTTTCCAAGGGTATAAAGTAACGCTTCATGTATTAATCCATCTTTTAATGGAATTATTTTTTTCTTTTTTTGTTTGTAATTTTCTAAAGCTTCTTTAACTATCTCTCTTTCGTATTCTTTAAGTCTTTCAATTCCTTCGGCTCCTTTTACGTAAAAGATATATCTATCAGTAAGTGGATGAATTCCCTTGACATAAATAATGATTACAAAGGGGAGCAAATCTTTAACATCTCCATTTTTAATTTTTTCAAAAAGTTGAAGAATTCCTTGATAATCATTAAAAAGATCTGAAGAAATTTTAAAAAGAGTATTGTTTCTCATTCTTTTGATTACTTGTTCAATATTACTAGCCCCTTCTTCATTAATCCTTTTTGAACCTGTCAAAATTGAAATTTTAAATTCTTTATCTGCAAGATTAGCAATAGTAGCATATCCATAAATTGGTTCCAAATATTCACTTCCATATCCATTTTCCATGATTTTAACCTTTTTTCTAACTTTTTAAATATTTACTTACCATTCTTCACAAAAATTTTAAATAGCAAATATAAAATTTTAAACTATGGCTTTTAAAGAAAATCTTAGGAAAATAAGCGATTTTGAATGGGAATTACCTAAAGGAATTAAGCATTGCATGAATGTTCCTGCTAGATTATTTTTATCGGAAGCTTTGTTAAAGCATGTAGAAGATGGAGCAATTGAACAAGCAGCTAATGTTGCTTGTTTGCCAGGAGTTCAAAAATATGCAATAGCAATGCCAGATATGCATTACGGTTATGGTTTTCCTATAGGAGGAGTTGCTGCAATTAGCTATGAAGAAGGAGGTATAAGCCCTGGTGGAGTTGGTTTTGATATTAATTGTGGAGTAAGAGTTTTAAGAACAAATTTGGATGAAAAAGATGTTAGACCAAAATTGAAAGAATTGCTTGATACAATTTTCAAAAATGTTCCAAGCGGTGTTGGAAGAGGTGGAAAAGTTAAACTTACAAGAGAACAAATAAGAGAAGTTTTAAAGTATGGAGCTAAATGGGCAGTTGAAAATGGATATGGATGGGAAAAAGATTTAGAGCATATAGAAGATAATGGAAATGAAGAAAAATATGCAAGACCTGAAAAAGTTTCTGAAAAAGCAATTAAGAGAGGAATGCCTCAGCTTGGAAGTTTAGGAGCTGGTAACCATTTCTTAGAAATTCAAGTTGTTGATAGAATTTTCAATCCTGAGGTTGCAAAAGTTTTTGGAATTGATCATGTTGGACAAATTGTTGTAATGATTCATACTGGATCTAGAGGTTTAGGTCATCAAGTTGCTACTGATTATTTGATGAGAATGGAAAGAGAGTTTAAAGATTTGTTAAGAAAATTGCCAGATAGAGAATTAGCTTTTGCTCCTTCTGGAACAAAGTTATTTGAAGATTACTTTGGAGCTATGAATGCTGCAGCTAATTTTGCTTTTGCAAATAGACAAATGATAACTCATTGGACAAGAGAAAGTTTTGAAAAAGTTTTTGGAAAGGATGCAGAAGATTTAGGTTTAGAATTGATTTATGGAATTACTCATAATATGGCTAAGCTTGAAGAGCAAGAAATAGATGGAAAGAAAATGAAAGTTTTAGTTCATAGAAAAGGCGCAACTAGAGCATATCCAAAAGGAAGTGAATTAATTCCTAAAGATTATAGAAATGTTGGAATGCCAGTTTTAATTCCTGGAAGCATGGGTACAGCAAGTTATATTTTAGTTGCTTCCGAAAATGCTAAAAAAACATTTTATTCAAGTGCACATGGAGCTGGAAGACTTAGATCTAGAGCAAAAATGTTGAAAATGGTAAGAGGAGAAGCTGTTGTTAATAGACTAGCTGGAAGAGGTATATTGGTAAGAGCTGCTAGTTGGAAAGTTGCTGCTGAAGAGGCTCCTGAAGCTTATAAAGATATAGATGAAGTTGCAAAAGTTACTGATAGAGTTGGAATTAGCAAGTTAGTAGTAAGAATGAGACCAATAGGAGTTGTTAAAGGTTAAATATCTAAAATAACTCTAACTTTCCAAATTCCATCTTCTTTTTTAATTTTCATTTTATGATAAGTTACAGCTTTGACTTCTGTTTTTGGTTCATGCTTTTTTTCATCAAATTTTTCCCCTTTTGCAATTCCTTCTAAAAAGAATTCTTCATTCTTTTTTCCAATCTTTACTTTAAACTCAGAAAAAACTAAATTTTCAGATCCATAGAAAAAAAGCAACTCATTTAACCAATCAAACAATAAACTTTCTAAATCAAAACCTTTTGCTTCAATTCTCCTTTCTTCTTTTTTTTCAACTTTTGAAGTATTAACCATAACTTCAAACATAGCTAAAGCTGAATTTTCAAAAACCTCTTCTAAACTTTTTCCATAAGCTAAGAAAGCTACATCTGCTGTTGTAATATCGATAAATTCAAACTTTTTCATAAAATAGGATTTTAAACTAGACTATAAAAATTCTAAGAATTGCTACTAGAATTGCAACTCCAATAGAAAAATAAATTACATGCTCTGGCTTAATTTTAATTTTTGATTCAGCTTCTTCTGGATAACTAAGTAAACCTCCTACTCCCATTGGCATATATATCTTATTTTTTCTTCTTACCATTTTCTCACCTAATTTGGAAATAAAACATCAGTACCTTCTTCCATTATATCTTCAAAGATTTGATGAAGCAAATTAATTTTTTCTAAATCAAGTTCTAATTTACTTTTTTTCATGATATAAACCTTATCCCTAATTCAATAAATAAGTTTTGGTAGGATGGGTCGGCTATAGCCCTCCTTTTGTTTAATGTGGCATTCGTCTAAGCGGCTCTAGCCTTGCATCTCATCGGAGTGGCTGGCCCGTTTCATCCCTTTAGCATCAACTCAAGCAAAGCTATCATCGTTAGCGATGCTAAAGGGTATCGTTTCTGATGCCAGCCTCAGCTTTTCAGCTGGCTTCTTTTCGAAGCCTCCTCAATGGGAGGAGCTTCCTCACCCTTGCTTTGATGCAAGGGCGAAGCCACACAGCCGACCCATCCTAAACAATAATTGAAGTAACTTTTTAAAATCTTTATTTTTAGATATTTATACATTAAAATTTAATCATATTTAAGTATTAATATATTAATGTAAAAAAATGAAACTACTTTAAAGCAGAATTATCTCAAGATAAAAATATATCAAAAATAAGAAAATTTGAGAGTAAAAATTTAAAGAAAATTATGATTGCTTTGTTTGTTGGAAGATTTCAACCATTGCATAAAGGACATGAAAAAGTTATTAGAAATTTACTAAAAAAATATGAAAAAGTTATAGTTGCAATTGGAAGTATAAACCAAAAAAGAAGTTTTAAAAATCCTTTTACTTTTATTGAAAGAAAGAAAATGTTTGAAATTTTATTCAAAAATGAAATAAAAAAAGGGAAAATTGAGATTATTGGAATCAAAGATTATTTTAACGATGAAAAATGGTCAAATGCTTTGATTAAAAGAAAACATTTTGACGTTGTTGTTACAGGAAATAAATGGACAGAAAGATGTTTTAAAAGAAAAAAGAAAATTGAAAAAGTTAAGATTTGGAAAAGAGAAATTTATGAAGGAAGAAAAATAAGAAAAATGATGATTGAAGGAAATTTAAAATGGAAAGAAGCAGTACCAAAAGAAATTGTAAATTATTTGGAAAAAATTGTTTTTAAACAATTTTTCAAATTACTTAAACAAAAAAGATAAATCTATTTCAGCAATTACAGTTGGCATTTCAATTTTCCAATTTTCCAAAATTTCTGGATTAATTTCACCAAAAATTCCAACTTCTTTATTATTAACAAAAATTTTACCACATCTTCCTTCTATAAATCTCTTATCCTTAGCTTCTTGAATTTCAAATTTTTTCCAAATCAATTTAAACAAAAATGATATACTTGCTCTTAATTCGGAAAATTTTGTCACAGAATCTGAAATTCCAAAAGCCAAATAATTTTTCTCGATTGGCTTTTTATTTTCAAGATGAACAACTTTTCCAATTTCAAATATCAATTGAGGAAATTCTCTATGTTTATTTTTTGAATAGAAGTAAAGCAAAGAAGGAATTAGAGAAATTCTTAAGCAAGTATATTCATTAGAAACTGGATTTTCTATTTCAACAACTTCTTTCTCTTTAATTCCCATTCTTTTGAATTGTTTTTCTTTGCTTGAAAGCACAGGCGTTAAAATTTCTTGATAGCCTAATCCTACCATAATTTCTCTAATTCTATTTAAAATCTCTTCCTCTTTGCTTAAACTTCCTTTTGTAAAGATATTTGGTAATTCTGGCTCAAAATTCTCATAACCATAGCCAATAGCTATATCTTCAATTATATCCCATTCATGTAGTATATCTATTCTATATGGGGGGATTTCAACTTCAATTAAATTATTTTTTACTTTTGCAAGATATCCAAGTTTTTCTAAAATTTTAACAATTCTTTTAGAAGTAAGTTTAATCCCTAAAAGATTTTCAATTTCTTCTTTTCTAACCAAAAACTTTTCCCATCTATTTTCCAAACTTTTAATTTTCTTTTTACCTTTTTTAATATCCAATGAATAAACTTTAAATCCTCTTTCCAAAAATGAAAAGGCCAAAATATTAATTGTTTGTTTTACTGTAGTTTCATCAATTCCAGTAACTTCTACCAATAAATTTTTTGTTTTTGTAGTAACTCTTGTCCTTTCAGAATTTAAAATTGGTGGAAAGCTAAAAATTCCCTTTTTATCTCTATATACTGGATATCTCTCAAATTTTTTGATCAAATCTGCATATTCTTTTCCTTTTTCTGTTTTTTCAAAAACTTCTTCTAAACTCATTTCTTCAAAATAACCTAAAGGAGTAAACTTTTCTTTTTTATTAGCTTCTTCATAAACTATTGGAAATGAAATTTTATCTAAGTCATGAATTCCTATAGCAATTTTCCTTCTCTTTCTTCCAATAGTTAAATGCAAAACTTCTTGTATATTCATTAAACTTCTCAAAAATTCTTCATCAATTTTAACATTTTTAACAACAAAAGCTAAAGCATAAGGTCTAGCTTTTACTTTTTTTACCAAAAGGCTTTTTCCAAAATCTCTAAACTTCGGTTTCTTCGGCTTTTCTAATCCAATAAACAATCTTAAAGTTTTTGCAAAACCTTCTATCGAGAACATATCAATTCTATCGCTTGTATGTTCAACTTTTATTTCATTTTCACTAATTTCTTCAACATTTGTTTTAAATCTTTCTATTAGCTCAACTAATTGTTTATCATTTAATTTTTTTCCTATTAGTTTTATTAATTCATTCTTGTTGTAAGTAATAACTACCATATAATTACCTCCTTATTTCTTAACCAATCTAAATTATCTGAAAAGAGATATCTTATGTCATTAATTTTTAAAATTTGCATTGCTAACCTTCCTAAACCTAAACCCCAAGCTAAAACTGGATATTTAATTCCTAAAGGATATGTAACTTCTTTCCTAAAAATTCCAGCACCTCCAAACTCAGTCCATCCAAAATCTTTTAACCAAATATATCCTTCTACACTAGGCTCAGTAAACGGAAAATAGCTTGGTTTAAACTTAACTTTTTTAACTCCAAAAATTTCTACCGCAATTTCTTTTAAAAAACCGAGCAAATGTTTAAAATTTAAATTTTTAGCAACAACGATTCCTTCAACTTGATCAAATTCAATAAAATGTTTAGCATCTATAACATCTGGTCTAAAAACTTTTGCAATAGTAAACATTTTGAAAGGTAAATCTTTTTCTTTCAATTTTGCTAAAGTTCTCGCTGAAACTGCTGTTCCATGACTTCTTAGGATATACCTTTTTGCTAAATTTTCATCCCAAAATCCCCATCCTTTGCTTTTTGTATTAAAACCATTCAAATGTGCTTTTTTAACATTCTCCCATACTTTTTTATCTTTAATTTCACCAAATTTTGGATTTTTAAGCAAGAAAATATCATGAATGCTTCTTGCTGGATGGTCACTTGGCATAAACAAAGCATCACAATTCCAAAAGTTAAGTTCAACTAAAGGACCATTAACTTCTTTAAACCCTAAACTTAAAAGTTTTTGTCTAACCAAATTTATTAATTGAATATAAGGATGAATTTTTCCAGGATATTCTTTTTTTCCTTCAGCTCTTACATTAAATTTTTTGAATTTAACAACTCTCCAAATTCCATATTTAATTATTTGATGAGTTAATTCAGAAACTTCCTTTCCTTTTAACTTCTTTTCAAGCTCTTCTTTTTCTAAAATAACTTCTTCTATTAGTTTTCTTCTTTTCAAAATTCTAATCATTTCTTCGCTAACTTTTCCTCCTCTTGCAATTTTTTTCAAAGCTTCCTCTTCAGGAAATTCTTTGGGAATTGATATTAATTCAATTCCTCCATTTTTTATTCTTACCCAACCTTTTTCAACAGCCCATTTTATTGCTATATGAAAATTCTTAATTTTTTTAATAGCAACTTCCATTTTTATGAAATGATCCGGCTCTTCTTTTAATAACTCAATCAACCTTCTTTCTGGCAAACCCTTCTCTAGGTATTCTTTTCCCTCTTCAGTTAATCTATATTCTTTCATAATTTATCTTATTGGTTTGTAAAGTTTAAACTTCTTAAGATAATCTTTTACCCCAATAAAATACAATGAATAAAGATAAAGGTATAAACCTATGCTTTTTAATCTTCCCCATTTTTCTATCCTTCTTGTTGATGTATAAACAAACGTATTTTCTAGAATTTTAATTTTCCCATATTTCGAAATTCTTTCAGACAAATCATAATCTTCTAAAACTTTTAAACTTTCATCAAAACCATTAACTTTTTCAAATATATCCCTTCTATAAGCACAAAATAATCCTGGGATTTGGGGTTTTTTTAATAAAATTGAAGTTTTAACAAAAACATTATAAAATGAAAACAAAAATAAATTTGAAATTGAAATAGGATATGGTAAAACAATTGAAGTTAAACCAACCAATTCTTTATCTTGAGTGAATTCTTCGTATAATTTTGAAATTGTATCAAAGTTTAATCTTGTATCGGCATCGACAAAAACTAAAATTCTTCCTTCTGCATATTTTGCTCCTAAATTCCTTCCATATCCAATCCCTCTTTTTCTTGAAACTACAATTTTATTTGCATGGTTCTTTGCTATTTCAACAGTTTTATCTTTGCTATTAGAATCAGAAACTATTATCTCATATGGTTTTTCAAAATTTTGATTTTTGATAGAAAGTAAACATTCCTCAATATTTTTTTCTTCATTTAGAGTTGGAATTATTACAGAAATTTTTGGGTTTTTAACTTTTCTTAAAATTAAAACTTTCTCACTCATATTGCTTTTCCCACATCTTTCTTGCAAGTTTTCCTTCATACATATATTCAATTATCCTATCTTTTGCTTTTTCTTTTCTTTTTGAATGTTCTTTCAAAAATTTAACAATTTTTTCTATTAAAATTTGCTTAAGCTCTCCAGTTAACAATTTCCCAGACCTATAATCTTCTTCTATTTCTTTCAATTTTTTATCGCTTGGTTCAAAGAAATATTTGAGCCATTGAAAACTTACATCAACTTCAGGATTTCCTCCAAGTTTTCTGTGCAATTCTATTGTTGGTTGACCTCCAGAATAAGCATATTTCATTATTTTTCTTTCAACATCTTTTTCACTATCATCCAAAAAGATTGCTGAAGTAGGATCGCTAGAACTCATTTTGCCAGTAGGACCTTTTAATGGCATTAAAAATTTGCTATGAATTGCTGCAGTTTTATAATAACCAAAAGATTCAGCCAAATCTCTTTGAATTCTCCAATAAGGATCTTGATCAATAGCTGCTGGAATTAAACATCTTTTCTTTTCAAAGAAAGTTGGAATAATTTGAATCGCTGGATAAAAAATTAATCCTATGTTTGTTGAATTTTTAAAACCAAAAACAGCCTTAACCAAACTAAAATTAATTTTTCTAGCTACTTTTAAAACTAATGGATAAATGTTTGCAATATATTCCGAATCTCTAAAAATAAAAGTTCTTTTAATGTCAAAACCAACTGCTGCTATTTCTAAAATGTTTTCCATGGTATAAGTTTTAATTTCTTCCCAAGTTTGATTTTTAACTAAAAACTTCTCATCATCTGTAATTTCTATATAAACATTTACTTTGAATTTTTGTTGAAGCCATTTTGTAAAATAAAATGGAATTATATGACCTAGGTGCATTTTACCACTTGGTCCTCTTCCAGTATATAAGAAAAATCCTTTTCCTTTTTCATAATCATTCAAAACTTTATCTAAATCTCTGTGAGCAAAGAAAATATTTCTTCTCAACATAAAATGTAAATCTTTAGTATGCTTAACAATTCTTTTTTTCAAGCCTTCATTAATCAATTTTAAACCAAATTCTTTTACCAATTTATCATAATCTACTTTTCCCTCAACTTCCCAAGGAGTAACCTTAAATTTTTCCATAAAATTATTTAGAAAAATAGCAAATTTAATTTGTTAAGGAAAGATTTTAAATCTAAAAAAGAAATTATAAAAATAGTATGGCAAAGAAAAAGAAAGAAAAATTAGAGCTAGAAATTTGGGCTGAAAAATATAGACCTAAAAAATTTGAAGAAATAATAAATCAAGAGCATGTAATTTCAAGAGTTAAGGCTTTTGTTGAAGAAAAAAATATTCCTCATTTGCTTTTTGCTGGACCAGCAGGAACTGGTAAAACAACTACTGCTTTAGTAATTGCTAGAAGCTTGTATGGAGAACATTGGAGGCAAAATGTTTTAGAATTAAACGCTTCGGATGCTAGAGGTATTGATGTAATCAGAGGAAGAGTTAAAGATTTTGCAAGAACTAAACCAATTGGAGATATACCATTTAAGTTAATAATCTTGGATGAAGCTGATGCTTTAACTAATGAAGCTCAACAAGCTTTGAGAAGAACAATGGAAGATTTTAGTGATATAACAAGATTTATTTTAATTTGTAATTATTCAAGTAAAATTATTGATCCAATTCAATCAAGATGTGTTGTTTTTAGATTTAAAGCTATGGATGAAAAACATGTAAGAAAATTTATAGAAAGAATTGTGAAGAATGAAAAATTAAAAATTGATGAAAAAGCGATAAAAGCAATCGTTGATATTGCTGAAGGTGATTTAAGAAGAACTAGCAATTTATTGCAAGCTGCTGCAGCATTAACAAACAAAATAACTGAAGAAATAATTTATGAAGTTGCAAGTTTGGCTAAGCCTAGTGATGTAAGAGAAATGTTGAATTTAGCTATAAAAGGAAAATTTGACAAGGCTAGAGAAAAATTGATTGATATGGTAGTTAAACAAGGTTTAGCTGGAGAGGATTTAATTAAGCAAATTTATAAAGAAATTTATAATTTGGATTTGCCTGATGAAGCAAAAATTGAATTAATTGAAAAAACTGGAGAATATGAATATAGGATTTCTGAAGGTGGTGATCCACAAGTCCAAATAGCTGCTTTGCTTTCACAAATTTCTTTAGCTGCAAAGAAATTCAAGAAAGCTTAAATTTTTTAATTATTTTCTTTTCTAAACAATCTATAAATGGACAAACTTTGCATCCAATCCTATAAAATCCAAAGTTATAAAGAGGATCAATTTCTAAATTAAATTTTTTAAACAAAAGTTGGATATCAAAAAATGACCAATACTTAATTGGAGAAAATACCCAAAATTCATCTTTATAGAATTCTGGTCTAAAAGATCTTTGCAAAGATTCTGAAATTCTATCTCCAATTAAAATCAATGGATTTTCAAAATTTCTTCTTATAAAATTGTAAAGAGACGAAACTTTTTGTTTTGTACATTCCCTTTTAATCAAAAATTCCTTTCCTTTAATTCTCAAAACCTTATCTAAATTTGCCTCAACTACTTCAAACTTTAATTTTAGTTTCTTTGAAATTTTTTCAATATAATCCAAATTTATTTTAAATTCCAATCCAGTATCTACAAATATTGGAGTAAATTTAATTTTTGAAATTTTTGCCAAAATTAATAAAGCTGTAGAATCTTTTCCTCCGCTCCAAGGAATTAAAATTTCTTCAAATTTCTCAGATACTTTTTTAACTTTTGAAATTGTAATTTCAATTTTTTCTTTTAAATGATTTTTATTTTTCGAAAAAGTTTTATCTATATTTAGTTCAATTGTCTGAGAAGAAAATTTTTTGAATGAAAATTTTGAAAAAAGAGATCTTGAAATTTCTGCTATTTTATTTTTTCCAGAAAAAAGGATATCCCTAGAAGGTTCATGCAAAACTAAAAAGTGATTGGAAGAAGTTGAAAGAATAGAATTTAGATATTCCAAAAATTTAGAATTATAAACTAAAAAGATATCTGAACCGAATTTGTATTTAGAAATGAAATTTGACTTTCTTCCAAGTAAATAAAAATTTTCTTTAAAAGTTATATCTAGTAAAAACCTAAGTTTTGCTTCTTCAATTTCTTTTTTTAAATCCCTTTGCTTAACATTTCTTACTTTTGCTTTTCTTAAAAAATGGATTTTAAGCCAAGAATTACTTATATCTTCAACAAACTCTTTATCTTCTTTTCCTATTAAAACAATTGTAAAATCTTCTTTTGGTATTTCTTTAATCTTCTCATTTAATTTTTCTCCTCTTG
>NJEA01000023.1 GCA_002254545.1 Candidatus Aenigmarchaeota archaeon ex4484_224 | reverse complement strand
AACAGAAGGAACATTTTAATAAATGCAAGAGGTCCAATTAGAGCTACAAATCCTTGTGTTACTGGAGATACTTTAATTCCAACAGAATTTGGTTTAATTTCAATGAAAGAATTAGTTGAGAAATATCCCAATGGTGGAATTAAAATTGCTGTTGATAATAGAGTTCCTTTAGAAATTAAATTTTCAAATGGTAGCAAGATTTTAATTCAAAAATCCCAAAAAGGCATAAGCTTTTATGAAATAACAAAAGCCTTTTCAAATGGAATTAAAGACGTCTATAAAATAGAAACTGAGTCTGGACTTGAAATAAAAGTTACTAAAGAACATAAGTTCTACACAAAAAATGGATGGAAAGGAATTGATGAATTGATTCCAGGGATTGATTCAATTTATATACAATCTGGAGAAATTCCTTTCAATAGAAATAAAAAATTGCCATTTGACGTTAAAAATGAATTTAGAGGAAAAAATGGAAGATTGTATAAATTCAATTTCTCAAAAGAATGGTCCAAAGAATTAGGAGAGGTTCTTGGTTATTTAATTGGTGATGGTTGGCTCTCTGATGATAAAAATTATAGAGTTGGTTTAACATTTTCGGAAAAAACTCTTTTGAATTATTTCAAATCTATTCTAGACAAATGGTATGGTAAAAAAATTAAATTCGTAAAAAGAGAAAATGGCGTATATCATTTATCTTATCATTCAAAGTTTTTCGTAGATTTTTTCAAGAAACTGGGAGTTAAAAGTGTTAAAGCAGAAGAAAAAGAAGTTCCAAAAACAATTTTTACAGCTACGAAAGAGGCAGTAATAGGATTTTTAAGAGGATTGTTCACCGCTGATGGGACAATCCAAATTGATAAAAATAAAGGAAATTACTACATAAGATTAACTTCAAAATCAAAGAAATTACTAAAACAAGTCCAAATTCTTTTGCTAAGCTTAGGAATAAAATCAAAAATCTATAATAGATCAAGATCTCCACAAGTCAAATTTGAATATAAAACAAAAGACGGGAAAAAGAAAGAATATTTTGTTGATGGAAAATTGTTTGAACTCCATATTTCTAAAGAAAATATACCAAAGTTTATCCAAAAAATTGGATTTTTAGAGTCCACTAAAAATAAAAAAGTCGAACTACTAAAAGATCGTTCTTATCATTCAGAAATTTTTGAAGATAAAGTTAAGAAAATCGAATATGTAGGAAAGGAAGAAGTTTTTGACTTAACAGAGCCTTTATCGAAATCATTTATAACAAATGGATTAATTTCTTTAGATTGTGGGGAACAACCTTTACATCCTTATGGTTCTTGTAATTTAGGTTCAATAAACTTATACGCATTTATTAAAAGAGAAAATGGAAAAGCTGAATTTGATTGGGAAAAATTAAAAGATGTTGTTAAAAAAGCTGTTAGATTTTTAGATAATGTTATAGATGTTAACAAATTCCCTCTCAAAAAAATTGAAAGAGTTTCTAGGGAATCGAGAAATATTGGATTAGGAATAATGGGTTTGGCAGATACTTTATTTGCTTTACAAATTCCTTACAATAGCGAAGAAGGTTTTGAATTTATGAGAAAAGTTATTGAATTTATTGCTTATCATGCATTTTTAGAAAGTATTGAATTATCAAAAGAAAGAGGTCCTTTCCCAATTTTTGAAAAAAGCGAATATCCAAAAGGAGAAATGCCTTTAGAAGGATTTTATAGAAAAGAATATTGGACTCAAGATTGGCCAAAAATTCCAGAACTAATAAAGCAATTTGGAATAAGAAATAGCAATATAATGAGCATTGCTCCTACTGGAAGCATTTCGATGATAATGGACACTTCTTCTGGTTTAGAGCCACAATTTGCTTTAACTTTCGAAAAATCAGTAACTGTTGGAAAATTCTACTATGTTGATCCTGAATTTGAATTTCAACTTAAACAAAGGGGATTGTATAGAGAAGATATTTTGAAAAAAATTGCTGATAATGGAGGTTCTGTTCAAGGATTAGAAGAGATTCCTGAAGATTTGAAAAAAGTTTTTGTTGTAGCTTATGATATACCTTGGTGGGATCATGTAAGAGCTCAATATGAAATTGGCTTATGGGTAGATGCTGGAATAAGTAAAACTATTAATATGCCAAATTGGGTTACGGTTGAAGATGTTTTAAATGCATATATTTTTGCTTATAAGCTTGGTTTAAAAGGAATTACAATTTATAGAGACGGTTCAAAAAGCGTTCAAGTTTTAATTACTCCTAGTCAAAGAAAAGGAAAGTATATTAGGATTGTTAAAAACAAAACTTTGGAATTGATGAAACAATTTGGAATTGATATTTCAAAATATTTGGAAGAAATAAATAAGTCTAACAATAATTCTACTTTTCAAACAATCATAAAACCTAAGTTACCTCTTCTAACTTCTCCTCAACAAATAGACAATCAAATAAAGGGAGAAGAAAAAGTTGAAAAAGTTGAGGGAAAAGTTTGTCCTGTTTGTGGAAGTAATAGATTAATTTATCGTGAAGGATGTATAACTTGTTTAGATTGCGGATGGAGTGAATGCACTGTAGGTTAAGATTTTCTTTTCGGTAAAAAGTCTTCAATTTTATATTTAAATTCATCATAGCTTTTTATTTTTCCTCTTTCTTTCAAAATTTCTCTAGCCAAAAGCCAAAAAATTAAAGCTAAAGATTTAGCACTTTTATTGTTTGCTGGAATAATTAAATCCACATCTCTTGTTTCATTTCCGGTATCACAAATAGCAACTATTGGTATATTACTTTTAATTGCTTCGTCCATAGCTTGTATATCTATCATTGGATCAACAACAAAAACTACATCAGCTTCAAAGTAATTTTCTAAGTTAACATTTGTGAGCATTCCAGGAGGAAATCTTCCAGGAACTGCTTTGGCACCGATTATTTCAGCAAATTTTTGAATTATAGAATGGGCTGCTTGCTTTCTTGCTGCTACTACAATTTTTTCATATCTAGCTAAAAACTTTGCAGCAATTCTTATTCTTTCATCGATTTTTTTGACATCAATAATAGCTAAACCATCAGGCCTAACTCTGTAAATAAAATTTTTCATAAAAGCTGTTTTTTGTTTCATCCCTATATGAACTCCATAACTCAAATACTTTTGTCTTGAAACTAACAAATTTTCTTGTTCTGGCATGGAAATTATTTTGAAAAAATAAGTTTAAAAATTTATCCAATGTATGTTATCTCTTCCTTTCCCTTTTCTTTTGCTAATTTTGCAAGTTGCTCATACAAAGCTCCTTTTTGTGCTTCAATCATTTTTTTGATATAATCCTCCATGCTTTTAACTCTTTTTTCAAGTTTGGTCAAATCAATTTTTATTTTCAATATTTTGATTAAAACTTTAAGAACCGCTTCTGCTGCTTTATTATCGGGAAATGCTATCAATCCAGAAGTTTCTGCTAAAAAACAAGTAGCTTTAATTCCATAGTATCTTGATAAACCTACTACTAATCCTGCAGCTCCAACTATAGTACTAACTCTACTTCCATTATCCAAAATAACTCCATACTTTTTGTATTGTTTTGCAGTTTTAGGATTATTTGATATCGCAATTACTTTAGGTTCTAAAACTTTTTCACCAATTCCTAGACCACCTAAAGTAAAAATTTCTTTTACTTTAAATTTTTTCGCAAAATTTAATACTTCAGTAACAATTTCGTAATGGCCAATAGGATCAACACTTTGACTATCTCCAACTAAAATTATTAAATCATTTTGATTTTTCTTTTTTGCTTTCCAGTAAAAAAATTCGTTTTTAAGAACATGAGTTGTACTATCTGGATTAACCAAAACCAAAGGCATGAAATGAGAAGAAATTAATTCTGCAAATTTTTTTGCTTTTAATTCTTCTATCAAATAACCAGCTGCAATTCTTCCAACATTTCCAACCCCAGGCAAACCCTGAATTAAAATTGGGTTTTTTAGTCTTGGTTTTTCTAACAAAATTATTTTTGTTCCTTTATCTTTTCTCATACTTCTTATTTTGTTTTATTAATTTAAAATCATTTTTCAAAAAGCAAGATTAAATAAAGAGGATATATCACTTTACCAATTTTTTCACTTTCAACTTCTCTTATTTCTTTTAACTTAAAACCAATTTTTATAGGAATATTTATATAATCCTCAACCTTCCAAGTATAAAAAAATCTTTTCATTCTTTTGTCAATTATCCAAACTTTTTTGAATTTAAAATAATTCTTTGAATATTTTGCGGTTCTTCTATAAGGATGGGGTATAGCTATTAAAATTTTTCCTTTTTGCTTAACCATTCTATAAAAATTTTTAAAAGTTGTTCTAATTTTTCTTTTAAAATGCAAAGAAAAATTACAAACAATTATATCAAAAAAATTGTCTGGAAATTTAACTTTTTCCATATCATCAACAAAAAATTTAACTTTCTTCGATCTAATCTCTCTTTTTGCGATTTCAATCATTTTTTTAGATATATCCAAACAATAAATTTCTTTTGGATTAAATTTCAAAAAATTTTTAGAAACTAAACCAATTCCACAACCTGCATCTAAAATTCTTTTATTTTTAACTGGAAGTAGTAGCTTAACAATTAACTTTCTTACATTTTTTGCTTTTTTGTTAACTTTTTCTTCTTCCAAAAACTTTTCTCCAAAATTTTCAAAAATTTCAATAACTTCTCGCTCATCTTTCATGAAATTTTTTTCTCGAATGTTCTAAATATTTAATTTCACCACTCAGGGTAGTAAAAACTTTTAAAGAAAAATAAAGCTCGAACTTTTTTCTTAAAAATTGGAAAAATTAATTTTAACTAAAGTTGGTCAATTATCTTAATTTCATTACTATTCTGCATATTCTTTCAGAGAACATGTATTACCAAAGAAGAGAAGGATATACTTCAAGAATTAAGAACTTCCTAAAAGAATACAATGGACTAATTCCAGTGTTTGGAGGAATAGTAACTTCTGGAGTAGTTACACTAGTAGCTTTTGGAATAGGAGCAGCAGAGCATTTACAAAAAATGATCGAATATGGAATGACTACACAAGACTGGGGATATGCATTAAAGTATGTATATGAAAAGGGAAGTGAACTAGCCGGATATTATGCTGCACCAGCATATCTAGCAGGACAACTCATAACTTACAAATTCAAAAAATCTGTCTCAAATTTTGTTTCAAAATTGATTGGAGGTAGAAAAAATGTTTGAAGAAATTAAAGAAAAAGGATTTTTAGAGTTAATGGAAGAAAATAGAGGAAAGCTTGGCCTTCTTACAGGAGGTATACTAGGATATCTAACAGGAGTAAAAATAATTCCATATCTTTCAAATTTGTACAGAAAAGCAAAAGAAGAGCAAATTGAAGAAATTGCAAAAAGAGTTGCAAATTATTTGAAGGAAGAAAAAGCTTATGAGAAGTGATAACATGAATTCAAAAATAAAAGAAATTGCCTCGGTAATTTTTGAATTGTTTGAGGATGGATGGGATTTTAATGAACATCCATCCGATTATTCTTTTGATCAATTAAAAGAAAAGATTTTTGAAAAAATTCCATTTCCTTATAGATTTTTTGTAAAAATTTTTCTAAATCATTATCTTAACTTGCCTTGGGATAAATCTATAGACGAATTGAACAAGTATTTGAAAGAACTTGGAAAAGATGAAAACGGAAATTACAAAAAAACCTCTGAGGTTTTGGATGAAATTTTGAAAAAAGGTATTGTTTATTTAAATGGTGGAAAGACATGAACATCCAAGAATTAGTAGAAACTTCAAAATTATATGCCGAAATTTCGAAAATAGAATTGAAAAAATATGAAATTACTTACTTGATTAGGAATAAAGATGAAATTAGAAAAAGGATTGAGAAACTAGAAGAACTTCAAGTTAGAATAATTAAAAATTCTTATCTCTCTTCTAAAGAAAAAAGGATATACTTGAAGGATATTGAGCAAAATTTATTTCGGTATATCTTGTTATACAAGAATCTTGGAAAATATGATGAAAGTGATTTAGCAATAAGTTTTGTTTCTGGAGCTATTGCTGGAATTGGAGGAAAAGTTATAATTGATGAAGTTTTGGGAGGAAATATAAATGAAAGGAAAGTTGTTTGAAGATTTAGTTGAAGAAATTTTTAAAAATCAAGGATATCAAACAAAAAGAAATTTAATTTTAGAGGGAAAAAGTGGTGCAAAGCACGAGATTGATATTTTAGCGATTAAAGGGAAGAAAAAAATTGCAATAGAATGTAAATATAGAGAAAATGAGGAAAAAGTTGGAAAAAGTGAATTTGCAACATTTTTGCTTAAATTGGATGATTTGGAAATTAAAGAAGGATATCTTGTAACAAATTCATACTTTTCTGATAATGTCTTACTTTTAGCAAAAAAATATAAAATAAAATTAATTGATTATAGCTATTTTTCAAACAAATATGGCAATAAATTGAAGGAAATTAAAACTAAGAAAAACAATTTGAATATCAAAGATATTATCTTACTTACAACTCAAGGACAAAAAATTTTAAAAGAAGTTTATAGAACTTATAGATTAGCAAGAAATATACTTAGATAATCTTGGATATCTTTCTTCAATTACATTTAAAATATTTTCAATAAGATTTTCACTACTTTCTTCAATTTCCTCTTTATTTTCCAATCCTTCAATTAAATTTTGAATCGTTTCTAAAAGTTTTTTATCTCCAGTTTTTTCGATTTCATATTTTAATTTTCCAAAATTTTCCATTAACTTTTCTCTATTTCTTTCCTTTAAATTTCTTTCAATTTCTTCCTTTATTTTATAAATTTCTTTATAATCATAGCTAACTTTTTGAGCATATCCAGCAAGAACAAAAACCTCGCACAAGTTTTTATTATAAAATTCCTTAATTTTCAAAATGGACTCGTCTAAATTTTTAATAGATCCATATATCTTTATGACAGCTTCAATAAAGAAGAAACTTCATTAGAATTTTTAACCTTCTCATCAAATTCTTTAATTATCTCAAATCCTTTCTTCCATTCTTTATACTTTTCAGAAGTTTCAAAAAATTTTTCAACCTCTTCTTTTTTTCCTAGAAGAAGTAAAATAAAATAATTACCAATTCCATCTATTAATTTAGATTTTTCTATTTCATAGGAAGGAACTCTTTTTTTCGATAAATAAATATGAGGGAAGAAAAACGATCCCGACTCTAAAATTTCTTCTGTGTTTGTTGAATATACTGTAATAACTTTGAAATCTGGAGAAATTTCAGCAATTTTTTGAGGATTTGGATATCCAAACTCAATGATAAC
>NJEA01000009.1 GCA_002254545.1 Candidatus Aenigmarchaeota archaeon ex4484_224 | reverse complement strand
ACGTATATGATGCAAAGGAAGATATCCTCCATGTTTACACTATTTCAGGAGAGGAAAAATGGAGCACTGAGGTGGGCGATCTTCATATATTTGATGTAATTGAGAAAAAAGAAAAAGACGCTAACTTCCATAGAGCTTCAGCAGGACTAGTAGGAGAAATCTCTATAGGTGTTAATATGAATGCAATAAAAGGAATAAGAAGTTGGAATGAATTCGAGGAAATTTATAAAACCATTAAAGATATTTTGGTTAGCAAGTATGGTGAAAAACCTAATTTACTTGATAAATTTCTTAAACCGATTATAGAATCTAAGTATAAAGGTGTTTTGCGCGCTCGATGGAAGGAAATCATTCAAGGAGAAAATATATTGAATGCGTTGGAAAGACTTAAAGAAAGAAGTGTCATAAGGGATATCGGAGAATTTATTACAGAGTTATACGAAGAAATGACAGGCCAATCGATATAATAACTTTCTAATTTTTTAGCATTTTCAAATTAAAAGCTCGAAAAATAGCTAGAATCCATATTTCCTTTAATTATTTCAAAAATTTCATTTCTGATTTCTTCATTTAGAATAGGTTTAACCTGATATCTGTTTTTAAGTCTGCTTTCAATTTCTAATCCTTCCTCTAAACTAAAGTAAAATCTCTTTTTAAATTCTTCCCTATAGTTATCTTTTAAATTTGGAATGGTTGGAAGATGAAAATCTTTCTTGAATTCTTCAGAAAGAAAGATCAATTCCGAAAGAATGGAAAAATCTCTTTTATCCCAAACATATCCATTATCTTTGGATAGAATGTACGTAAATCTTTGATCTCTTTCACTATAGTTTATTGGAATCAAATGATATCTAACAACTTCTTTAATTTTTTCTTCATAATTTTCTTTTGTTTTTATAAAAATCAATATGTTCCCATCTAAAGTTTTAATAGATCCTATTTCTACTTCCTTTCTATCTCTTCTATAAAGTTTTTTCTGTAACCTACTTAAAAATGAGTTGAGATTCATAATTTTCAATTTTTTTCCTCCTATTTAAATGTTACTATTGAGTAGTAACTTTTATATATAGGTAATTACTAAAAAGTGATTATGATATGTGTAATCTGTGGAAGAGAAAATAGTGAAAAGTTTGTATGTTCAGAAAGGTGTATGGAAGTTTATTCAAGATTCATCTCTCTTTAAATTCTCCATAAAAATTCTTACTTCGACTCCTAAATATTTACTAAAATTTTTAAATATTCTCTCAATATTAGGTAAATCTTTATAGGGAAGGATTGGAATATATCCCAAATCAGTTTCAAACTGATCTATTTCATCATTTACTTCATCTACAATATTTTCATCTCTTACCATAATATTTCCTCCAACTCCAATAGAATATTCCTTCCCAGATACCCCTTCAACAAATCCTTTAATAAATCCTTTTTGATAATTTTCTTTCTCGTTTGAAGGAATGTGCAAAGTAATCAAATATGTAAGGAGATTTGAACATTCTTTAACAAAAAAATTTATATAATCTATATTTTCAAACAATTCTTTTGCTTCTTTAATTAATTTCTTTGTCTTTTTTTTGTCAAATTTTTTAAATTCATTGAATGGAGTGGAATATCCCTCATATCTAAGTCTTTGCCCTAACTCTTCCCCTAATCTTTTATACTTGTAATAAATCTTTTCTTCAAATAACTCTTCCTCATTTACTATGATTTCTCTCTTGTCTTTTTTATCCATCAAACTTTTTCATAGAATTTAAAAAATTTATATTTGAAGTTCAACTTTTTCTTTTTCAATGCCAAAAATAAATTATGGATTTAGAAACTGGAGAATGGATTGTTAAATTTGCAAGAAAAGTTATAGAAGCTACCGTTAATAAAAAAGAAGTTGAAATTCCTAAAAAATATCCAAAAGAATTAAATGAAAAAAGAGGAGCTTTTGTTACAATCCAAACTTATCCAGAAAAAGAATTGAGAGGATGTATTGGCTTGCCATATCCAATGCAAACTTTGTTAAATGCTATTATAGAAGCTGGTAAAGAAGTTTGTTTTGATCCTAGATTTCCTCCTTTGAAAAAAGAAGAATTAAAAAAAATTACAGTTGAAGTTTCCATTTTAACAGAACCTAAAATAATTCAAGTTAAAAAGCCTGAAGAATATTTGGAAAAAATCGAAATTGGGAAAGATGGACTAATAGTTGTTAATTCTCCATTTTCTGGATTGCTTTTACCCCAAGTTCCTATAGAATATAATTGGAATGCTAGAGAATTTTTAAGGCAAACTTGCTTAAAAGCTGGTTTGCCACCAAATTGCTGGCAATTTGAAACTACAAAAATTCTTAAATTTCAAGCTGAAATTTTTAGAGAATTAGAACCAAATGGAAAAGTTATTAAAGTTGAATTGAAAAAAGATTAAATTTAAATTCTTCTTTGCATAAAACAGAAAGTATGAGACATGATTTGTTGGCAGATGCTTTAAGTGCAATAAAAAATGCTGAAAGAGTTGGAAAGAAAGAAACTTATGTTAAAGCTTCGAAGTTAATTAAAAATGTTTTGGAAGTTTTTAAAAGGCATGGATATATTAAAGATTTTGAATACATTGAAGATGGAAGAGGTGGATTGTTTAAAATTGAATTAAAAGGAAAAATTATCGATACAAATGTTATTAAACCAAGACATGCAGTTAAAGTTAATGAATATCCGAAGTTTGAAAAAAGATATTTGCCTGCTAGAGAATTTGGAATTTTAGTAGTCTCAACTTCAAAAGGAGTAATGTCACACAAAGAAGCAATTAAAAAACATCTAGGAGGAAAGCTTTTAGCTTATGTTTTTTAGTAAGCTTTTGCAAAATAAGCAACTACTTTTGCTTCTTTTCCACAAACTAAACATTTCTTTCCTTTTGGTTTTTCATCAAACGAAATTAACCTACAAGTAGCTCCTATCTCTTCTTTAATTTTTTCTTCACACTCTAAGCTTGAACACCATTCAATTTTCACAAATCCTTCTCTATTTTCAATCCTTTTCTTAAATTCTTCACAATCTTTAACTTCAAATATACGCTCTTCTAAAAATTTCTTTGCTTTTTTAAACAAACTTTCTTGAACATCTTCAAGTAATTCTTTAACTTTTTCAATTAACTCATTTTCTTTAATTTTAATTTTCTCTAAAGTATCCCTTCTTGCCAAAACTAAAGTTTTTTCTTTTAAATCTTTTGGTCCAATTTCAATTCTCAAAGGAATTCCTTTTAATTCCCAATAATTAAACTTAAATCCAGGAGTATATTGATCTCTATCATCAAGCTCTACTTCAAATTTTTCTTTTAACTTTTCTTTTATTTCCTTAGCTTTTTCTAAAACTTTTCTTTTTTCATTTTCATTGTAATAAATTGGAATTATTACAACTTGGATTGGAGAAATTTTTGGAGGTAAAACTAATCCTTTATCATCGCCATGAACCATTACTAAAGCTCCTATTAATCTAGTGGTTATTCCCCAAGAAGTTTGCCAAACATATTCTCTTTTATGTTCTTTTGTCCAAAATTGAATATCAAAAACTTTTGCAAAATTTTGTCCTAAGTTATGGCTTGTTCCCATTTGCAAAGCTCTTCCATCTGGCATTAAAGCTTCTAAGGTAGTTGTATATAAAGCTCCTGCAAACTTTTCTCCTTCACTCTTCTTTCCTATCAAAACAGGAATTGCCAAATATTTTTCAATTAATTCTTTGTATTGCAAAAGTCTTTTCATTACTTCTTTATCAGCTTCTTCTTTGGTAGAATGAGCTGTATGACCTTCTTGCCACAAAAATTCTCTAGTTCTTAAAAAAAGTTTAGTTGATTTAGTTTCCCATCTTACAATATTACACCATTGATTAATTCTTAATGGTAAATCTCTCCAACTATCAATCCATTTTGAAAAATATTCATACATTATTGTTTCACTAGTTGGTCTAATATGCTCAGCCTCTTTTTTCAAAATTCTTTCAGGAATTAACAAAGGAAAATAAACATTTTTAACTTCATCTTTAATCATTTTATTAAAAATTTCTTGAATTTTTTCCCAAATAGCATATCCAAAAGGTTTAATTATCATGCAACCCTTTGTAGGAGCATAATCAGCTAATTCAGCTTTTAAAATTACTTCAGTATACCATTCTGAAAAATTTTCTTCTTTTTTGACAGTAATTCCAAGTTCTTCCGACATAATTAAACTTTTTTGGTTCTAATCCTTATATTTTTTAAACTTTTTAAACAAAGAAAAATAAAGTGAATAGTATGGCTGAAAAATTTGTTGAAATACCCGAAAATGTTGAAATTGAAATTGATGGATATAAGGTTAAGGTTAAAGGTCCAAAGGGAGAAATTGAAAGAGAATTTAAGGTTTGGAGAAAGGATGTTTTTTTAGAAAAGAAAGATAATAAAGTAAGAGTTTGGTCTGAAAGCGATAAAAGAAAAACAAAAGCTATGGTTGGAACTATAGCTGCACATATAAGAAATATGATAAATGGTGTGACTAAAGGATTTGTTTATAAGCTAAAAATTGTTTATTCTCATTTTCCAGTTAATGTTAAAGTTGAAGGTGATAAAGTTGTTATTCAAAATTTCTTGGGAGAAAAAGTTCCAAGAATTGCTCAAATTGTTGGAAAAAATACAAGAGTTGAAGTTAAAGGAGAAGATGTAATTGTTAAAGGAATTGATATAGAAGAAGTTGGAACTACTGCTTCTAACATCGAGCAAGCTTGTAGAATTGTTGGAAAAGATAGAAGAAGGTTTATTGATGGAATTTATATATATGAAAGGGGGTTTGAGGAAAATGGTTAATCCAAGAAAAAAACCAGATTTTGTAAGACCGGGATCAAAAATGTATAAAAGAGTTAAGGAAAGTTGGAGAAGACCAAGAGGTTTGCATAATAAAGTTAGAAGAAAGTTTAAAGGAAGACCCCAAATGCCAAGTATAAGTTGGGGTGCTCCAAAAGACTTGAAAGGAAAGCATCCTTCTGGATATGAAGAAGTTTTAGTTAGAAATTTGAAAGATTTGGAAAAAATTGATCCTAAAAAGCAAGCTGCTAGAATTGCAAGAACTGTTGGAAAGAAAAAAAGAATGCAAATTTTAGAGAAAGCAAAAGAACTTGGAATTAAAGTTTTGAATGAATGAAATTAAAATCAAATACCGAAGAATACTTTCGTATCGTGTATTTTTTTGCGCATAAAATTTATATATAAGGTATGAACCCAATTTCTTCTAAATCATAAGGATCGTATATGGTTAACCCAGTTTTTTTAAAAAGTTTTTTTCTGTACAATTTTGTAAATTTTTCTTCTAGTTTATCGTTATTAAGGCGTTTATAGATTGGATAGATATGCATCATACCCGTTATTGCTGTAACATTCCTATAGCCATTTTGAATAAGTTTTTTTATTCCATATGCCATACCAACATCTCGATGTGTAGTCAAAAATCTGCCTACTTGAGCAAGTATCTTTAAATTTGAATCCAAAAATTTGAGATAGTATTTGCTGTTTAAAATTTTGTTACTTCTTTTTGAAAAGTATCCATACATAGCAGGAGCGAATAAAGATACATATAAATATGGTAGATAGGAAATCCAATTTTGGTTTAGATACCAAGAAGTAAAGTAAAATATCTCGGTAAATAAACTAGTTATAGCTCCTATTATGGCCAAGGATTTTAGGGGGATTTTTATACGTTTGTTAAGGATAGGATCTAATGTAGTTAAATGGATATGGAGTTTTTTTAAAAGAGAAATTTCATCTTCTCCAAAAAATGCTCTTAGTAAACGTAGATTAATTAATTCTCTATTTCCATATCCTTCTAATGCTAGAATATCCGAGTGTTTAATATATTTTTCAAAACCTCTGTTCTGTTCGCTGGATAAATGAGTAATTCCTATTAAAGTTATTTTATCTATTTTTTTGACTATCGGCATTGATATAAACTAGGATGAAAAATTTTTAAACTATACCTTCTGTGGATTTGAACTCACCATCTATTATACCTTTTGATTTTTTATTTTGCAATTATCTTTATTAAATCTGTTTTTGTAATTATTCCAACTAATTTATTGTTTTCTATAACAGGCAAGCCAGATATCCCTTTTTCAAACATTATTTTAACAACTTTTGAAATTTTATCATTCGGTCTTACAAAAAATAAATTTTTAGAAACTATATCGCTTATATAAATTCTTCTCATTTTTTCATCCCACTGCTTTCCTTCAGCAACTTTTCTAAATTCTCCTAAAACTTTTGCTATATCTCCTTCTGTAATTATTCCATATGGATATCCACCTTTTGTAACAACTAGTCTTTTAATTTTTTTAGCTAACATAATTTTTCTAGCTTCTAAAATTCTTGAATTTAAATCAATTGTAATAACTTTCCTTTTCATCCATTTTTCAACTTTTTCATTGTTATCCTTCAAAGCCTTTATTAAATCTGTTTTTGTAATTATTCCAACAATTTCTCCATTTTCTTCAACAGCTAAGCTAGATATACCTTTTTCTAGCATTAATTTTGCTGCTTTTTTAATATCTTCGTTTGAATTTATAGTAATTAAATTTTTCGAATAACAAGAAGAAACATGGATATGTGCATCAGAAAGTTTTCTCTCCTTCTCTTTTCCCAATCTCCTAAGGATATCCCTTTCAGTAACTATTCCAACAATTTTACCCTTCCTTTTAACTAACAATCTATGAACTTTATGCTTTTTCATTAATCTTAAAGCATTCCTTACAGAATCGTTTGCATCTATTACTATTAAATCTTTTGACATAAAATCTTTAACTTTCATAATTTTGTTTGATAGATTTTTGGATTTAAAATAATTTGTGTTAAAAATTAATTTTTTTAAGCTTATGTAAAAATTGGTGAGTGTATTGTTTTTGTATAAATGTTTAACAAACATTGAAAAAATAAGAGATAACTTTGAAGACGAAGATATCTTCATAATTTTTTCAAAAAGGCTTTATTTTGACAATAGGGAAATAAGTTTAGAATTAAAGTACATTGCCAGGAAAAAGATTGTCTCAGTTAAAATTGTAGATAGTGAATTTCCAAATGTTTCTTATGTCTTGGAAGGGGTTTTTGAAAGAGATATTCAAGCAATTTACCAAAAAATTAAAAAAGAAATTAGCAAAATATTTCAAAAAAACTTTGAGTTAAATGAAATTCATTTATAGACAAGCTTTACTATAACATATCCAACTACTGGAAGTAATAAAATAATTGAAAAACCTACAAATGTTTTAAAGTAGGGAAGAAGAGAAGAGATGGATGAAGAAAAAATCTCTTGAATTCTTTGAGCATATAAGGTTGGTAAATAATCGGTGGATTTAGAAAGAGAATTAACTGAAGAAGTAGAATCGAAAAAATATTCAATTCCCTTACCCGAATCAATGTAAGTATAAACTTTTTTAGAAAGATCACCTATCCAGTCTTTACCTAAATATAAAGCTGATGAAAGGGTAGATAAACCAACAACTGCTTTTTTAATTTTTCCCATTTAATTAATTATTCTAGCTTTTAGAAATAAAAAGTTTTTGAAAAAAACTTTAGAAAAAAATAAAAATGCAATAAAAAGGTTTTTAATCGATGAAAGCTATAGCTGATCTACCATTACATTATGGAAAAATTCCAAAATGGCTATTTGAAAGAATGGTTAAACTAGCTAAATCAGTCTCTTACTTGATAATTTCTGAGTATGGAAAGAAAGAATTTTTAAAAAGAATTTCAAATCCTTTCTTCTTTCAAGCTTTTGGAAATTTGCTTGGGTTTGATTGGCATAGTTCTGGTTTAACAACAACTACAATAGGTGCTTTAAAAGAAGCTAATTTAGAAGAATATGGAATTGGAATTGCAGGAGGCAAAGGAAAAATTGCATTAAAAACTCCCGAAGAAATTGAAAAAATTGTTAAAAAATTTGGAATTGAAGATAAAAAAGAAAAATTTGTAAAAATAAGTAAAATTGTTGCAAGAGTTGATAATAATTTAATTCAAGATGGTTTTAGCTTATATCATCATTCAATTTTTATAAGTGAAAAAGGAAAATGGGCAATAGTTCAGCAAGGAATGAATTTAGAGAATAGATATGCAAGAAGATATCATTGGTTTTATGAAAATGTAAAAGATTTTTTTGAAGAACCTCATTCAGGAATTTTTAGTGAAATTAAAGTAGAGAAACCTTTGAACTTAATCGATAAAAAAGCTAGAGAAGTTAAGAAAGTTATAGTTGAAGTTGTTAAAGAAAATCCTTCAAAATTTAAAAAATTTGTTAAAAATTCAATTTATTCTTATCTTAAAATGGAAAGGAGTCATTATTTTGATTTATCAACTTATAAGAAAATTGTTGAATTGCATAATTTTGATCCTAAAAATTTTGAAGAAATTGTTTTGTTTAAAGGAGTTAGTTCAAAAACAATGAGAGCTTTAGCTTTGCTAGCAAATTTAGTTTTTGGCTCTCCTTTAGTTTGGAAAGATGTTAAAGTTTATTCTTTTGCTCATGGTGGAAAAGATGGAATTCCATATCCTGTAGATAGAAAAACTTATGATAAAACAATTGAAATTTTGGAAGACGCTATAAAAAATGCTGAAATTGGAAATAGAGAAAAAATTTTGGCTTTGAAAAGGCTTAAAGGTTTCTTTTCTTTGGATTAGTGAATTTTTTAAATAAAAATTTCTTAAAAACTATAAGCTAAAACTATTTATTCTTTGATTGATTGAATAAATGGTATAGTGAGAAAATGACAAGTTTGCAAAAAAAGCTTGCAGCTGAAATATTAAAAGTTGGAAAAAGTAGGATTTGGTTAGACCCAACTAAGCTTGATGAAATTAAAAAAGCTGTAACTAGAAAAGATATTAAAAAATTAATTTCAAAAGGATATATCAAAGTTTTACCTGCAAAGAAAAATAAGAGAAAAAAGGAAAAGAAAAGAAAAGGACCTGGAAGTAGAAAAGGTTCTCAATTTGCCAAAATCTCTAAGAAAAGAGTTTGGATCAATACTATTAGACCTATAAGAAGATATTTAAGGGAATTGAAGGCTTCTGGAAAAATCGATAATAAAACTTATAGGAAATTGCTTGCTTTGGCTAAGGGAGGAATGTTTAGAAGTAGAACACACGTTAAAATTTACTTGCAACAAAGAGGAATTTTAAAGGAGGAATAAAATGAAGCTTTCTCCAACTTATAGAATGCCATTAAAAAGAAGAAGAGAAGGTAAAACCAATTATAAGAAAAGATTAGCTTTGCTTAAATCTGGAAAACCTAGATTAGTTGTAAGAAAAAGCTTAAGATATATAAGAGCTCAAATTGTTGAATTTGATCCAAAGGGAGATAAAACAATTGTTGGTGTTTTAAGTAAAGAATTGAAGAAATATGGTTGGAATTATTCTTTTAAGAATTTGCCAGCTGCTTATTTGACTGGATTATTAGTTGGGAAAAAAGCTTTGGAAAGAGGAATTAAAGAAGCTGTTTTGGATATAGGATTGCATAGAGCTACAAAAGGTGCTAAAGTTTTTGTTGTTGCTAAAGGCGCAATAGATGCTGGTTTAAAAGTTCCATTAGGAGAAGGAATTTTGCCTAGTGAAGAAAGAATTAGAGGAGAACATATAGCAAATTATTTGGAAAAATTTAAAAACATAAAAGAGGATTTTGAAAAAATAAAGCAAAAAATTTTGGGTGAAATGAATGGCTGAAGAAAAGGAAGTCTCTCAAGAAAAATTGCCAGAGGAAGAGAAGAAAAAGTTAGAAGAAGCTGTAAAGGAAATAGATGAAATTGAAAAGAAGAGACAGGAAATTTTAGAAAAATGGAAACCAAAAACAAAACTTGGAAAAATGGTTTTGGAAGGAAAAATTAAATCGATTGATGAAATTTTGGAAAAGGGTTTGAAAATTAAAGAGCCTGAAATTGTTGATTATTTGATTCCTGATTTAAAACAAGAATTAATTTTGATTGGAGGAAGAACTGGAAAGGGAGGAGGAATACAAAGAATTCCTGTAAGAATTACAGCAAAAGTTACAAAATCAGGAAAAAGATTTCATTATACTTTCTTTGCTGTTGTTGGAAATGAAAATGGAATTATTGGAATGGGAAAAGGAAGATCTAACGAACCAAGAATTGCTTTACAAAAAGCTATTAGAAATGCTAAATTAAATTTAATAAAAGTAAAAAGAGGTTGTGGAAGTTGGGAATGTGGTTGTGGAACTGAACATTCAATTCCTTATAAAGTTGAAGGAAAATGTGGGTCTGTAAGAGTTGTTTTAATGCCAGCTCCTAAGGGAGTTGGTTTAGTTGCAAATGACGAAGCTAAGAAAATTTTTAGATTAGCTGGAATTAAAGATATATGGATGAAAAGTTTTGGAGTAACAGCTACAAGAATGAATTTTGCAAAAGCAATTTTTAATGCTTTGAAAAAGCTTTATGTCTATGAAAGGAAATAGCATGTATGCAGTAATAAGGGTAAGAGGAAGGGCTGGAACCAAAAAAGAAATTGAAGATACTTTGAAAATGCTTAGACTTAAAGCTGTAAACAATTGTGTTTTAGTTCCTGAAACTGATTCAATAAAAGGAATGTTGGAAAAAGTTAAAGATTTCATAACCTGGGGAGAAATCGATTTGGATACTTTGGTTTTATTGTTAAAAAGAAGGTTAAGAGGATTAGGAGATGTAAGAATTGATAATGAGGAAAAATTAAAAGAATATACTGGATATGATTCTTTTGAACAATTTGCAAAAGATTTGATTGAAGGAAAAATTAAATTAAAACAATTTGAAAAATTGAAAAAAGTTTTTAGGTTGCCGCCTCCATCCAAAGGATATAAGTCTATAAAGCTTCATTATCCAAAAGGAGATTTGGGATATAGAGGAAAAACAATAAATGAATTGCTTAAAAGAATGCTTTAAGAATAATAATTTAGATAAAGTGGGAAAATGGTTGTAAGAAGAAAAGCAAAAAAGCCAAAGAAGTTTAGAGGACATAGAACTTATGGATATGGAAAGCATAAAAGAGCTAGAGGTGCTGGTACTAGAGGTGGAAGAGGGAAAGCTGGTTTAAAAAAACATAAATGGACTTATGTTGTAAAGTATATGCCAGATTATTTTGGAAAAGAGGGATTTAAAAGTATAAAGAAAAAACTTGGAAAAGTTGAAAAAGCTATTAATTTAAAGGAAATTGATAAAATGGTTGAAATTTGGTTAGAAAAAGGAATTGCTAAAAAGGAAAATGGAAAAATAAGGATAAATTTGAAGGAAGTTGGATATGATAAAGTTTTGGGAAATGGAAAATTGACAAAGCCATTAATAATTGAAGCAAAAAAGTTCTCTAAAAAGGCTTTAGAAAAAATTAAAGCTATAGGTGGAGAGGCTGTTCAAATATGAGTGAGGAAAAAAGTTTATTGGAAAAAATTGTTCAGTATGTGCCTGTAGTAGAAAAACCTACTTTTAAATTACCTTTTAACACTAGATTGAAATGGATGATTATTGTTTTATCAATTTATTTTTTGCTGTCTTACATCCCAGTAGCTGGAATTTTGCCGTCTCACTATGAACAATTTAAGTTTTTCGAATTGGTTTTGGGTTCGAAGTTTGGAAGTTTAATGACTTTAGGAATTGGCCCAATAGTTACAGCTGGAATTATTTTAGAATTGTTAGTTGGATCAAAAATTATAGATTGGGATTTAACAAAAGAAGAAGGAAGAAGGAAGTTTGAGAATTGGAACAAACTTTTAGCTATCATTTTTTGTTTTGTAGAAGGATTTGCTTATGTTATTTCTGGAGCAATTCCTGTAATTCCTTCATTGCCTATTATAATTTTAGTTGTTTTGCAATTAGCTTTGGGTGGAATTATTGTAATTTTGCTTGATCAAATAATTAGTAAATGGGGCTTTGGTTCTGGAGTAAGTTTGTTTATTGCTGCTGGAATTGGAAGTACAATTTTAATTAGATTGTTTTCTTTCTTACCACCAACTTGTACAGCTTGGAATTTTGCTTCTTGTATACCAAGCATTTCAAATCCACCTACTGGACTATTTTGGCAATTTTTAATTTCCCTCTTTACCCAAAACTTAAATCTCTTCTTTATTTCAATAATTCCAATATTAGCAACAATTTTTGTTTTCTTGTTTGTAGTTTATACACAAGACATTAGAATTGAAATTCCTCTATCTTATGGAATGTTAAGAGGTTTTGGAAGAAGTTGGCCTTTAAAATTATTTTATACAAGCAACATTCCAGTTATTTTGGCTGCAGCTTTACTAGCAAACATTCAATTAATGGCTAGAGCTGGTTTACAACCAATGCCAGATGGTACAATGTGTGGACCATTAGCTTGCTTTGATCAATCTGGAAGAATGATTTCTGGAATTCTTTATTTCATTTATCCTCCTCACAACTTTTTAATAAATTTAATTCAAGGAAACCTTTTGCCATTAGATTGGATAAGAGTAATTACTTATACTATTTTCTTTGTTGCAATGTCAACAATTTTTTCAGTATTTTGGATGAGAACTAGTGGAATGGATCCTGAAAGCGTTGCTAAACAAATACATGAAACAGGTTTGCAAATTCCTGGATATAGAAGGGATGAGAGAATAATTAGAGATGTTTTAAATAGATATATACCTCCATTAGCTGTTTTGGGTGGATTTTTGGTTGGTTTGTTAGCTGTTATGGCTGATTTTCTTGGAGCTGTAGGAACTGGAACTGGTTTATTGCTAACTGTAATGATTATTTATAATTACTATGAAATATTTAGTTCAGAAAACTTAGAAGATGCACCAAGTTTTATAAGAAAGTTGTTGGGTGAAGAATAATGTTAATACCAAAAATTCCATACATAGGAATGTTCTGGGATATAGTTTTTTCTCCAATTTTAAGTTTAAGCCCAGCTTTAAGCTTAGCATTAATCTCATTTCTAATTTCTTTAACAGTTGTTATAGCTTCAAAAATTGTAATGAGAATGTCAAATTTAGAAAATATTAGACAAAAAATTGAAGAAATTAGGAATGAAATTTTTAGATTGCAAAAGGAAGGAAAAGAAGAAATGGCTAAAAAACAAATGGAAGAATTGTTAAAAATTAACAAAAGCTATATGTTTCAATCTTTTAAACTAATTTTAGTTTCTTTAGTAATTTTTATCTTAATTTTTCCTTGGATAGCCGAAAGATATCAAAGTTATTCAAAAATTGTAAAATTGCCTTTCGCATTGCCTTTTATTGGAGATGGTTTAAATTGGCTTGAATGGTATATTTTAATTTCTTTTGTAGTAGGATTTATATTAAAGAAAATTATAGAATAAAGTGAGAAAATGGCAAAAAGAAAAGTTAAAGTAAGAGTTGCTACAAGAACTGTTACTAGAATAGTTAGAAAAACACCAAAAATAGCCAGATGTGCAATTTGTGGAAGACCTTTGCATGGAATTCCAAGGAATGTTAGAAAGCTTAGCAAGAGTGAGAAAAGAGTTAGTAGAAAGTATGGAGGATATCTTTGTTCTAAATGTGCAAGAGAATTAATTAAAAAAGAAATTTATGAAAAGTTTGGTTAATTTTTTAAATTAAAAAGATATAAGTGATTATTTATGGCAATAGAAGTTGGAAGAATTTGTATGAAAATTGCTGGAAGAGATGCTGGAAATTTTTGTGTAATTGTTAAAAAAATTAATGATAATTTTGTTTTGGTTACTGGACCAAAAATTTTGACGGGAGTAAGAAGGAGAAGAGTTAATATAAGGCATATTCAAGAATTACCATATAAAATTGAAATAAAAGAAGATGCTTCTGATAAAGAAGTATTAGATGCTTGGGAAAAATCTGGGTTGATTAAAAAGTTGGGATTGAAAAAGCCTCATATTTCTAAAGTAAAGGAAATGGAGAAAGAAGAAAGCAAGGAAGAAAAGAAAGTAAAAAGAAAGAAGAAAAAGAAATGAATTTTCAAAAATTTATTTTTCTAGAGAAAAATTAAAGGTATGAGTGAATGGTATATTAAAAGTTATGAGGAAACAGATCCTAGATTTGGGAAAGAACCTGAAAAAAGAAGTATAGAAGAAGCTATTAGAAATGCTGTTATAATTTTGGATAAACATTCTGGACCTACAAGCCATCAAATAACCTTATGGGTAAAAGAAATTTTTGGAGTTAAAAAAGCTGGGCATGCAGGAACATTAGATCCAAAAGTAACTGGAGTTTTGCCAATTGCTTTAGAAAATGCTTTAAAAGCAATGCCTTTGTTAATGGGTTTAGATAAGGAATATGTTGGAGTAATGCATTTGCATAAAGATATAGATATTGAAAATGTAAAGAAAACAATTGTTGAAAATTTTATCGGGGAAATTGTTCAAGTTCCTCCAAGAAAGTCTGCAGTTGCAAGAAGGCCAAGAAAGAAAAAAATTTATTATTTTGATATACTTGAAGTTGATGGAAGAGATGTTTTGTTTAAAGTTGGTTGTCAAGCTGGAGTTTATATTAGAAAGTTAATTCATGATTTAGGAAAAAAGCTTAAAATTGGTGCCCATATGAAAGAATTAAGAAGAACAAAAGCTGGACCTTTTGAAGAAAATCAAGCAATTCCTTTATTGGAAGTAAAGGATAGATATGAAATTTGGAAAGAAGAAGAAAATGAAAAGCCTTTAAGAGAAATTTTATTACAAGTTGAATATGCTTTACCTCATGTAAAAAAAGTTTTTGTAAAAGATTCTGCTATTTGGAATATTGCTAATGGAGCTCCAGTTTATGCTTCTGGTTTGGTAAGAATTCAAAAAGGAATTTTACCAAATGAATATGTTGCAATTTATTCTTTAAAAAATGAATTAATAGCAATTGGAATTGCTAAAATGACAAGTGAAGAAATGTTTGAAAAAAAGGAAGGAATTGCTATAAGAACTGATAGAGTTTTTATAAGCAAAGATGTATATCCAAGAAAAATTCCTAAATGAATTTTGATTAAAAATAAATTTTTTTCTATTCATAGGAAATCTATGGAAAATGAAAAAATTTGGGAATTTCTTGAAAATGAAGTAATTCATAGATCAAATTGTTTAAAAACAAAAACTTCTGCCACAATAGTAAAAAATGAAAAAATCTTAAGTGTTGGTTGGAATTCCTGCTCTCCTATTGTAAATGAAAAGAAGTATAAGTATGATGAAAGATTAGAGGTTTGTCCAAGAATGAATGTTCCAAGTGGAACTGGATATGAATTATGTTCTCCAGTTCATGCAGAAGTAAGAGCAGTTTTAAATTTAAGATCAATCAATCCAATTCAAAATGAATTAAAAAGATTTGCAAGCCATAGATTGTCATATATTTTTAAAACAATCAAAAAGGAACTTTACAAAAATAGCGAGAAAAAACTTTATGAAGTTGAGGAAAACATTAAAATTGCAAAAGTTCTTTTGGATAGATATTTTAAGGGAATTTATTTGAAACATGAATATGGAGAAGTTTATTTTGAAGATGAAAGATATAAGCTAAATGAGTTGAAAGGAAGTGAGTTATATCTTATTGGACATTATTGGATTTGTGCAACTTGTGAAACTGTTTTAAGATCTATTGGAATTGAAGTTTTTTATTTAAATAAAGAGATTGCTGAAAAAGTTAAAGAAAGGTATATCCAAAATAAATTAACTGGAAAAGAAGATAATTTGAAAAGTTGAAAAATAGTTTATGGGAAAAAAGTTAAAAGAAAAATTGAAAAATTTGTTAAAAGAAAAAATTCCAAATGAATTGTTAGAATTTTTACCCTCTCATTATTTCATAGTTGGGGATATCCTTATTTTTCATTTGGATCAAAAATTGGAGAAATATGAGAAAGAAATTGGAGAAGCTTTTTTGAAATTGTTTCCTTATGTAAAAGTTGTTGTAAGAAAAATTGGACCGTTCAAAGGAATTACAAAAGAACCTAGTATAAAAGTTGTAGCTGGAGAAAATAGAACAGAAACCATTCATAAAGAAAATAAAGTTTTGTTTAAGTTAGATGTTTCAAAGATTGAGTTTGCAAAAGGAAATGTTGTTGAAAGAAAGAGATTAATCAAATTAGTTGGAAAAAATGAAGTTATAGTGGATATGTTTGCTGGAATTGGATATTTTTCTTTGCCAATAGCAGTTTATGTAAAACCTAAAAAAATTTATGCTATTGATATAAATCCAATTGCAATTCATTATTTGAAAGAAAATATTAGATTAAATAAAGTTTCTGAAATCGTAGTTCCTATTTTAGGAGATTGTAGAGAAATTAGTGAAAAGTTAAAAGGAATTAGTGATAGAGTTATAATGGGATATATCCCATTTACTAGAGAATTTTTACCTTATGCTTTGAAATTTTTGAAAGAAAAAGGAATTATTCATTTTCATGATACTTTTCATGAAAGAGAAATTTGGGACTTTGCTGAGAATTTAGTCAAAGAAAAAATTGAAGAAAATGGATATAAATTAGAAAAAATTTTGGAAAAAAGAATTGTTAAGCAATATGCTCCAAGAATTTGGCATGTTGCGATGGACTTAAAAGTTAAAAAGAAAATCTAATTATGCAAAAAATTTGGGACGAAATAGCAAAAGAATATAGTAAAAGAAAATTTTTTGGTTTTGATTTGTTTAAAGAAGAAAAAGAAAAATTACCAATTTTTTTGGAAAATTGTAAAACAATTTTGGATGCTGGATGTGGAACAGGAAGACATTTGAATTTTTTTGAAAAATTGGACAAAAAAGTTGTTGGAATAGATATATCTAAAAAAATGATTAAAGAAGCAAGAAAAAAGTTTAGAGGATATCTAGCTATTGGGAATATCCTTTCTCTACCATTTAAAGATAAAGCTTTTGATTGTGCTATTTGCTTAGGAAATTCTTTAGGCTCTTTGCTAGAAAATTGGAAAGATGGATTGAAAGAATTGATTAGAATTTCAAAGAAAAAAGTTATCGTTGAAGTTAGAGTTAGTAAAGAAAGTAAAATAGAAAAAAGGTTTTGGAATAAAAAGAAATTTTATTTGGTAAAGGTTTGGAGTTTAGAGGAAATTGAGAAAGAACTTAAAAAAATGAAGCTTAGGTTTAAAATTGAAATTGGTCATAAGTTCAAAAATTATTTTTTTGTTTATTGGATAATTGATTTAAAGAATTAATTCAAAAATTCAATTTATGGATTTAAGCTTGGAAATTATTTGGATATTTTTTAGCTATTTTGGAGATTTTGTTTATTGGTTAGGATTTGGTATATCTTTTCTTTTGATATATCCTTTTTTGGATAAAAGAGATAGAGAAAAAACAAAATGGATTTTACAATTTTTAATCCCTTCAATTATAATTTCTTATTTTATTGCTCAAATTCTAAAAAATTTTTTCCAAATTTCAAGGCCATGTATAGGCTTAAATTATTGTCCCTCTACTTATTCTTTTCCTTCTGGCCATTCAACAATAGCATTTGCTTGGATAACTTCTATGCTTTTAGCATATAGAAAGAAAAAAATTGCTTATTTATTTTTACCAATTCCTTTTTTGGTAGGAATTTCAAGAATAATGCTAAATGTTCATACAATTTATGATGTAGTTGGAGGGGAAATTTTAGGTATATCCATTTCTTCATTTTACTATTTGATAGTAAATTGGATATCCAAGAAAAATTTAGTCAAAAAACTTAAAAGAAATGGATATTATTTCAGAAAACTTTTACATTTGCTTGGAATTTTCTTTGTTTTTTCAAGATTTTTATTTGGCCAATCTCTAACATTTTTCTTTCTTTTAAGCTTAGCAATAGTTTATACTATTTCTGAAATTTTTAGGATTAAAAAAGTTTATTTTCCTTGGATTCAAGCAATTACAGAAATTTGTTCAAAAAAAGATGAAAGCAAAAAAATTATAAAAGATCCAATTTATTTTTTAATTGGATTATCTTCGCTTAATCTATTTGATGATTTGGTATTTTATATTGGAGCAATTGCATTAATAATTGGAGATGGATTTGCTGGTTTAATTGGAAAGCATTTTGGAAAACATAAAATTGTTTGGAATAAACAAAAATCTTGGGAAGGATTTTTAGCATTTTTTGGCTTTACATTTGCTTACTATTTGATTTATTTGAATCCAATTTATTCTTTAGTTTTGGCTTTTGTTGGAGCTTTCTTAGAATCTACAATAAATGAATTTGACAATTTAGCTTTGCCTATTGTAATTGGAATTTTAATAAAAGTGTTTATTTCGCTCTAACTCTATGAAAATGTAAATGCTTGAATTTACCGGTTTTTCTTTGTATTTCTCAAATTCTTCGCAAATTCTCTTTCTTATTATTTCAGCATATTCTGTAAAAACAAATTTTCCATTTATTCTTTCCAAAATTCCAATTTCTTCAAGTCTTTCATAGATCGAATTCAAAAATTTTCTGGGAAACAAATAAAATAAATACTCTGAATAAAACTTCTTAAATACACGATTTTTCTCAATAATTTTTTCTAATTTTTTAACGCTTACTCTTTTATTCATAAGCTTTGGAACTTCAGAATTATTGCAAAACACTTTCAAAATAACTATATCTCTCCAATCTAGCACTGAAAGATAATTTTCTTGTTTCACAAAAAATTGATTAATCTTAAGAAATAAATTTTTAAATAATGAAAGTAAAAAAGCTAGACAAAGAATTTCTAGAAATTTTAAGATGCCCTATTTGTGGAAGTAAACTAGAGCAAAAAGGAATGTTTCTAATTTGCAAAAAATGTGAAAAAGCTTATCCTATTTTAGATGAAGATGTACCAGATTTTCTTTTAGAAGATGCTTGGGATTTGGAAAAAGCAAAGAAAAATAATTTTATGCATAATTTGAAGCTTTAGAAAGTAATAAATTCTTGTTTCTCCTTAAGTTATTAGTTGAAAATTGTGAAAATAGCTGAAGTTAAAAATGGAATGAGAAATGTTAGTTTGAAAGGAAAGATAGTTGAAATATTTGAAGTGAAGCAAGTTTATACGAGATATGGAAGAAAAGAAGTTGCTAATGCTACTTTAAAGGACGATAGTGGAGAAATTATTCTAACTCTTTGGGAAAGTCAAATAGATATGGTTTCTCCAGGAGATAATGTAAAAATTGAAGGAGCTTTTATAACAGAATTCAAAGGAAAATTACAAGTAAATGTTCCAAGAAGTGGAAAAATTGAAGTTATATAACTTTTTATTTTTTATATTCTTTAAAATCATTAAAGATTTTTATAGATACTTTTTTTAAACCATCTGGAGAGTTGTATAAATTGGAAATTTCATTCATATCTAAATTTTTTAAATAGTTTAGGAAGGTTGATATTTCTACCAATGAATTTTGGATATTTAAAGAAATGAATCCCAAGATTATCCTTGCTATAGATTTAGGAAATGATTCAAGTATTCGAGTCAATTTATTTTTATCTTGATCTAAAATTGGAAGTTTTTCGATTTGATAATTATATTCACTGTTTTGGTTTAAGTGCAAATGAAGATCTTTTGCTGAAACTTTTTTTGAATAAAATAGGTTATTCATTTCTGTAGACAATTCACTAAGTTTTTTGATAGCATTTTCAGATTCATATGTATAATTCATAAATTACTAATTGGTGGTAAAAATATTTAAGTATTATGAACATTTTTAACAAAATTATTAAAAATCAATTTTGAATTAATTATTAAGCTCAAGGTCTGATTCAAAGATGATGAGCACCAGCTTTTATGATATGCCGGGGTGGCCGAACCAGGTTAAGGCGCCAGCCTTGAGCTTACATGATAACTTGGCTTGACTCCGATAAATGATGAGGAGAAGGAGGTGAATTGACAGGAAAGCTGGTGGGGGAAACCCCGTCTGGGTTCAAATCCCAGCCCCGGCGCTTTTTTAAATTGATTTTTTAGCTAGTAAAACAATGCTTCCTACTATTAAAGAAGAAGAAACTAGAGAAAGAATTAAAGGATTGAATTCGAATAAAAATCCTCCAAAGAAATTTCCTAAGCTGGATGAAAATGATCTTAAAGAGAGATTAATTCCAAGCTCAGATTTTTTTCTTTTAATTATTAAATAATTAAACCAAACGAGCAAAACTCCCCAAGTAAATCCTTGTAAAATTTTGAAAACAATAATTGATATTTGTAAGAAAATTCCTGAAAGAATAGTTAGAAAGAAAAATGATAAAAATAGAAAAACTCTCAAAAATAAAGAGGAAACTCCAATCTTTTTTGAATTTCTAGTTTTTTGAATTATTTGATATCCAAGCAAAGAAAATAAAGAGCCTAAGAAATAGGAAAAATAAACCCAGATATCTCCCAAATTTTTTTCCTTTATTACAGTAACGATTTGTGGCAAAAGTAAACCAGCTGCAAAGAAAAATAGAATATATGGAATGTGAAATTTAATTTTTGATGGCTTTCTTAAACTAAAGAAAGTAAATGAAAACAAAGTTAAACTTCTAACTATTGTTGAAATTAATAAGCTAAATCCTTTTGGAGATTTTTCTATGAAATCTTCGATTGCAATTAATCCTTTAGAAACTTCTTTTTCAACCTCTCTTCTTATCGTTTTATACAAAGAAAGAATTGAAATCAAAGCAAAAATTTCAATTAGGGGAATTATTTCAAAATAAGAAATTAATTTTATTGAAAAACCTAAAGCTAAACCAATCACATATGCAATTCCTCCAAATTTTTCAAATTTTGCCAATCTTTCTTTTGGCTTTTTTCTGAAAAATTTAGAATGAAGTAAAGAAATGTAACCAGCTGCATTGAAAAAAGAAAAAAGATAAGCTGAAATAAGAACTAAAGAAATTTTGTTAAAAAGAAGGAGAAAGAGAGAAATAAAAGATAAATAGCTTAATAGAAAAACATTCTTCCTTCTCGACATTTTATACCAATAAACATTTCCAACAATATCTCCAAAAGCAAGCAAGAAAGAAACAATTCCAACGTAAATTGCAGAGGATGTTAAATCATATGTTATAATAAGAAAAAGAGGTAAGGAAAATGCAGTTAGAACTTTTAAAATGAAATATGCAACCATTGTTTTTTTCATCGTTAATCAATTTTTGGAAATAGAATGTTTATATAGTTTTTGTTAAAAGAAGAAATTCTAACCTTTTTATTTTCCAATAGCAAGAAAATTCTTGAAAGAAAGCTGGACTTGAAATAAAGGAAAATTCCATAAATTTAAATAGTAAAAGGAAGTTTAATTAATTTGAAGCTTGCCCCCGTCGTCTAGCCCGGCCAAGGATCCCGGCCTTTCGTGCTTTGCACAGAAAGGTTTGATTAAAAGATGAGAGCGAGGAAAGCCGGTGACGCGGGTTCAAATCCCGCATTGAAAAAATCTAAAAATGTTCGCCGGGGGCACAATTTGATTTTTCAATCTCTCACAGTTTATCAAGGATTTTTCACTTGACAGAAAACATATTAAATATTTCATTCACATTTCTTTAGTTCTAGATCGGAAAGTGAATCTAGAAAAAACAATATCCCGCTAAGAGAATGTTGCTTCATACTTTCCACCACACATGTGCATGACAATGTCCAGTAGGTTGACCCCAGGCACTATACGGTAAACCAGTATAGGGAAATCTGCATATTATTTCAGTTGGTACTCCATTTATCACACCTTTCCATGAAAGACCATACACACTTTCGTTAAAATGGTTATCAATAAAATCCAAACCTAAAGGTTTTATTAACCATTCAAATGTTGCATAATACTGGTCTCCACTTTTTGATACAGAGCCATGGATTTCACATGTAAACACGGTTGAGCTATTACTTATACTGAACACTATCGTTGGATTAACTACCTCCACGCCATAATTAGAAACTATAGAAATAAACTCGTTTGTAAGATTGGAAGAAAATTCATCCTTATTCTTAAGAATCCTTAAAAAACTATCCTTATTCCAAACTGTTTCTCTTCGATAATAAACGACTAATCCTTTAACTTCTGTTTTTATGGTCTTCTTAGCTATTCCTATTTCTCTAAACCTTTTAGAAGTTTGTATTTGGGATTTGTAAAATGTATTTCCTGTAATTAACAAAACTATAACAACAATTATCAAACAAACCAGAATTTTATCCAATATTAAGCTCATATTTTTAACTAATTTTTTTCTTTTTAAAACTTTTATTTCTCCAAAAATTTTATCTTTTTTCTATATAACGGTAGCAACTGTTAGTTTAACCATAAAAATAATTAGACTAGATTTGAATTGAACATAAATTTTGGATAAAGATGAAAGGGTTTCAATCCTCCAACTTCACTTAAATAAACTAAAAATTAGATCTATGTTTTTATTTATTAATGAGAAAATCAAGTTTAACATTGTTTTAAATAAAGATGGACATCTCTCTTTTTTATTTTCTTTCAGATTTTGAAAGGAAATGTTATAGATTAGAAAAGTTGAAGAAAAATTTTTTATTCCTTGAATTTTGTTTGACTTAAAACTTGTATTTGATATTCTTGTTAATTTTGAGTTATAAAGATAAATTCCATAGTCATTAAAAGAAATTACTACATCAGATATGTTAATTCCAAAGGAATTACTCTCATATATTCCATCTATACTTCCTGATACCTTAGAATGTTTAATTTTTACGAATCTTGAGTTGCTTAAAAAAATATTTGACAAAGAGTTATTAACCAAAGTAAGATTTTCAAAATACAAATCATTAGAAAACAATGAGTAGATACCATATGAATTTTTCATTAAAGTTCCATTTTCTAAAAAAATGAAACTGGAATTTTCTATCCAAGCACCTGCTCCGTTAATTTGGAAAAGAAAATTTTTTATATGAATTATGTTTGAATTTACTAAAACTAATCCATCAATAACATTTTTGCTAGCATTTATCTTTTCTACACTTATTTTAAAAGAGTTCTCCACCCACAATCCCTCTTTATTATTAAAAAAAGTTATATTTTCGATTTTTACTTTTTTAGACTTATTAATGAAAATTCCATAGTAAAAGTTTCTAATTTTACAGTTCTTTATTGTAATATTTTCACATGAAATAATCAAAATTCCATAATCCTTCCCATTTCCAGAAATTTCAAAGTTATTACAATCTAAACTAACCCCTTTGGTGTTTTTAATAATGTAACATATCTGATTACTATAATTGTATTTTCCAGGTTTTGTTATTTCTTTGCAATCGATTAATGATCCAAAAGATTCAGAACATTGCATACAAAATAAAAAATAAAATAACATAAAAAATAAAACAAATTTTTTCAAAATTTTTAATTTTTTCATATACTTTCTTTCAAAATTTCTAAATAAAATTTTAAAATTGAAAATTTTTTATTTCTCTTTTTATATAACATTGTTATGAAAATCCTCAAAATAGAAAATTTGCATGTAAGTATAGATAGTAAAAAAATTTTGAAAGGAATTAATTTGGAAGTTAAAAAAGGTGAAATTGTTGCTTTGCTCGGACCAAATGCAAGCGGTAAAACCACTTTAGCTTATACAATAATGGGAATTCCTTCTTACAAAATAGAAAAAGGAAAATTTTTCTTTGAAAATAAAGACATAACAAAATTAGAAATTTGGAAAAGAGCAAAGCTTGGAATTGCTTTAAGTTTCCAACATCCTCCTTCTTTGAAAAATGTTAAACTAAAAGATTTGTTAGAAAAAATTTCAAATAAAAAAATAAACTTAGAAAAAATTTTTGAAGAAATCGGTTTAGAAAATTGGGAAAAACTTTTAGAAAGAAACGTGAATGTTGGATTTTCTGGAGGGGAAAGAAAAATAGTTGAGTTAATTCAATTAATTGCTTTAAACCCAAAGCTTGTAATTTTGGATGAAATTGATTCAGGCCTAGATATCCAAAAATTAAAAATTATCTCTAGCTTGATTAAAAAATATTTTGTAAAAAAGAAAATTTCGATAATTTTGATTACACATAGAGGTTTAATTTTAAACTACATCAATCCTTCAAGATTAATGGTAATGATTGAAGGAAAAATTATTTGTGAAACAAAAAATTGGAAAAAAGCATGGAGGGTAATTAGAAAATATGGATATGAAAAATGTAAAAAATGTAAGCTATCTTCAAATAGATCATAAAATTGTTAAAATTTTGAAAAAAGAAGGAATAATAATTTTGCCTAGCTCTGAAGCTTGGGAAAAATTTAAATGGACAAGAAGATATTTTGGAAGGGAAAAACCAAAGGAAGGATATTTTATTTGGGTTACAAAACAAGTTAATTTTCCAATTTCAACTTGTGTTAGTATAGAAAGTAAAAATGTTGAACAAAATTTAAAAAATTTGGTAGTAATTGAAAAAGGAATTAAAGTTAAAGGATATACTCTTTGCTCTGCTTTATCTTCAAAATTGCAAGCAAAGCATTTTGCTTTAGAAAAAGTTGTTTTAAAAGAAAATTCTAGCTATAATTTAATTTCAACTCATGTTTGGGGTAGCAAAGATGAAGTATATCCAAGCTATGAATTTATTTTAGAAAAAAATGCAATCTTAAACTACAAAATGAAAAGCTTATATCCAGCAAAAAAATTTGTTTCAAAAAATGTTTTTAGATTGAAAGAAAATGCAAAAGCTATAAGTGAAGCTTCGATAAGAGCAAAAAATTCTTTTGTAAAAATATATGAAATAACTTATTTGAATGGAAAGAATTCAAATGGAATTTCTAAATTAAGAGTTGTTAGTCAAGCTAATAGCAAAGTTTACGGATATACTAAAATGATTGCTAAAGAAGAAGCTAAAGG